>JBLFXO010000168.1:0-7872 GCA_047609865.1 Arenicella sp. | reverse complement strand
TTACCTTCTGGTTAATGAATCCTAAATTCAGTCCTGATGAGAACATTGTGCTCGCCTCAGATGTGTATGCTCCACCTGTTGGTGGGGCAACAGATTCAACTCTACCTATAGGAGCAACTCCTCCGGTAGATTGCGGGCCGTCATCATTAGATTTAGTATCATCATTTTGACCTTGAGCATCATTATTTGCTCCTTTTTCCTCTTCAGGATTTGTATTGTTTTGATCTTCCATTATCTACAATTTTTATAAAAGTATTCTATTTTTCTATGCAGCGCAATCAACTGATCATCAGTCACGTTGGCTGCCCCTTCTAATCGCCTAAACATCTTAAATATTTCTACTATTTTTTCCTCGGTAACTTGAGATTTAATAGAAACCTTTTCAACAAAGGCCTTATCCGGCTTATTGGTAATAATATAATAGCGCTCTGCTATGAAATTTAAAAATGTCTTTTCTTTTAATCTAATGAGTTTAGCGTGTGAACCTTTTTGCATGTACAAGGCCGCCAATGTTTTCACATATCCCATAGACGTGTTTTCTTTAGACTCCCCTGCCGGAATTCTATCTTGCATTCTCTTCCCTTTAAAAAGCACATATAAAACAGCTCCGATCAATAAAATTATCAATGCCCAAGTTAGGGATGGATGTTCTAGAATGAATTCCATTATTGACCTTCTTTCGGGTCCATCACCTGATTCGTCATCATAATCTGAATTAGCACTTGACGTGTGTTTTTCTAAGTTGTATCTATCCCATTGAACTCTGCCTGGCGGAATGTGCTCTAACATATGCTCAGCATGTTGAAAGCCATCTCTTTTCATCATGCTAATATTTGTAAAGAGATAAGGAATGGAGTGGAAGTAAAACCATCCGTCACCATAGGGCATTTTCACAAAATCTAATTGACCTTGCGTATTTGTTCCAAGGTAGATTGGTGTCGTGTTATAGGTATCAAAATTGGTCGTGTCAAAATAATGCCAGAGCTTCACTTTACATGTGTCATTATGAATGTATTTAAACTCATATCTTTTTGACGAAAGCTCTTTATGCTCAAACTTCATGAATTGAGTGCTGTCAAAAGTGAAATCTGATTCAAATAAGAATCTACCATCATAAAAAAGCTCTTCACATATCTTGTAGGGGAAGGATCTCGCAGCGATAAATGCTGTATTCCCATCATCCACAAAATCCATCAGGTGTTCGGCAGAAGAATCCACCATGTAATTTGTAGCACCTATGAAAAAGTAAATGTCATTCATGTTTGGGTTATCCTGAAGGCCTTCTTCTATCTGCTCATCCAAATCAATGAAATTCCCAAACATGTTTGCTGTATCCATCAGCTCTTTTAACATGTAAGTTCCATAAGGTCCTTTATCATCCGGATCAAAAGTTTCAATCCAACGATTCGTCACAAATGGCTCTTTCTTTTCTTCTTGTCCCCCAAAGAAATAGAATAGCACAACAAACAATGCTACGAAGCCTAGAACAATAGATATTTTACCGTATTTCCCCATCTATTTTACTCCGAGCTTATCTAAAAACGTAGTGAAATTTGGTTTTACTTGATTAAATTTTGATAGGTCCAATTCTCTCTTTCCATACCAAATGATTTCAAAGTAACTGACGCTTCTATTAAAGTCATCATACTCACCTTTACCAGACATTTCTCTCAAATAATGAAAGTTGGTTTTTTCTTTTTCCCATTGTAGATATCCTTTTTCAGTCAGGTCTCTAATTATGAAAATGAAATAAATTCTAACTGCACCACGATAATCTCCTTTTTCAATTGCTTCTTTCAAAAGCCTCTCTAGCTCAGTTAAAGGAATTTCTATTGGATTAATGTCTTCTAAGACAACCTCATCAGTTATTTTCTTTCCTTCTTTCGGTGATTTCACCCAGAGGTAAAAAATCAAAAACACCAATCCCACAATAAATGCTCCCATCAAAATGTACCCAAAAATTCCTAGGCCGGTATCAGTAACTCTGCTTGGAGGATTTGACTGCTGTGGTGGTGGAGTATAATCTGGAGAGTCCGGAGGAGCATCACCGGGCTCATATGATTGAGAACCGCTTTCTTCAGAACCTGACCCTGTTCCTGATCCTGTTCCGTTTTGAACTGGGCTTGAACCACTGCCTTCAGAGCTTCCGTATTGTTCTACTGCCTTTTTGTATTCATCATTTGAAGGATAAGTCCATCTTTGACCAGCGCCTCCTTTTTGACTCTCTTGACCTTCATAACGAATACCATCTCTGAGTTTTTCCCACCTATTTTCATCAAGATCATGATCGTATAATCTATCATCTTGACTAAATGACACCAAAGAAGTCAAACAAAATAGCGCTATGTAAACTATCTTATTCATAATCTTCTTTCGTTTCAAAAGTTTTGTTTCGTTTTCCGAATCTCTCTAAGCGTTCATATAAACCAGCAGCTGATTTAGTTTCATTACTAGAGTAATAAATGAAGCGCCATGAAACAGCCAAGATTATGAGCATTGTAAAGAAATATAACAGGTATAAAAGAACAAGTAAGATATTCGTAATGACCAAGTAGTATGGTGTTACTGTAGTTGTGAAAAGCTCAACAATTTGCTTTGCCAGTGATGCCAAATCAAAACCAGCATCAAGAGGACTATTGATGATTCCTAAAAAGATGAGGCTCAATAAAATGAACACGGCAACAGAACCAAATGCCGCCGAAAAGAACTTTTGCCCAATGTCGAAAACCCCTGCCATGGCCGCAAAAAAGTTCTTTTTCTCTATAGCGATTAAAGTAGGTATTGGAGAGATTATTACAACGCCAGCATAAAAGATTAAAAAGCAAAATATGAATTGAATTCCACCGGCTTCATAAAAATGTAAATCAGAAACCAAATAATTATAATACCAAAAAACGAAATTAACTAGCGCCATGAACAAGACGCCAAACATGGACATCCAAACCCCTCTTGACAAGACATATTTCCAATAATCTAGGTCAATTGGCGTTTCATCTTTATCATTACTTGAGTAATAGAAAAGATTCGTGAAGAGTAAACCAACAATTATACTCCATCCAATGAATTTATACCAATCGAAATATCCCACCATTCCCAGAGATCGCTCCCATAAAGAACCCATTCCAAGATTAGAATTGAAAGAATAGAAATCAAATGTAAAAATCATAGCGATCAACACAATGAGAATTGGCAAAACTGAGACACTTAATCCTTTAGAAATTGCAAAGAAGTTTTTGACAATGACGTAAAATGTGTCAGTAAAGACTTCTCCTACCTTTCTGATTTTTGACCAAATAATTTTTCGATCCGGGATAAATCTTGGTACTTCTTTTACTTCAATTCTCTCTGGGTATCTTCTTGCCACAATGAATGGGTAAATCACATAGTAGCCAATAATCAGTGCAAAGGAGACTAATATAATTGTCCATTTCGTCCAAGATGGCATCACATTATAATGTCTGGTCACATAACTTTCAAGGAACCCCGCCATGATAAAAATCGGAATCAAACTCATCATGATCCTTAACCCACGCTTTGCTCCAAAAATCATTGATTGAACTCTACTAAAAGAGCCTGGAAATAAAATACTATTCCCTAAGGTCAGCCCGGCGCCACCAGCAATTATTATGGCAGATATTTCAAATGCTCCATGAATCCAAATTGCGAGAAATGAAGTTAGTAACAGGCCTTTCATTTTAAACCACCACTGAAAAGAGCCCAGCATGACACCATTCTGTAGGAGTAACAAAAAGGTTCCTATTGATAAAAATGTTCCAGCAACGAACGCTAAAAATGCGACTCTAATGTTATTAACGGTAATTTGCAAGAACATTGAAGTCTGTGAACTTTCTCCATAAATCCCCATGGGATTCCCATCTCTAATTAACTCCTCTGTGTGTTCAATATAATATGGTCCTAAAACCATTTCGGCAAAAGAGCTGTCGTAATGTTGCGAAACTGCACCGACAACTGCCGCTAACATGAAAAACAAAAAGGCCACTAATAAGTTGACTCTCGCCCTATATAATTCTAAAGGTAGACTAACAGTCCAAAATTTGACGAAGCTACCCAAAGGCTTTCTTTCGTGTTTATAGAGACTTGTGAATACTCCTTGCGCTAATTGATTTAAATATACTCTAACAGATCTCCTTGGATAAAATGTTCGGGCATACGAAAGATCTTCAGTGATTTCAGTGAACAATCTAGCCACCTCATCCGGGTCACTCTCAGTTCGGCCCGATAATTTTTCAAATCGAGCCCACTTTTTTTTGTTCTGTTTTATGAAGGTAGTTTCTTTCATTCCTTACGCGTAAGATAAATTTAGCATTTTTTCATACGCAAAATGAAAGTCCCCGAATAAATTATTCTGTTTCGATTTAGGTAATCATTTGTATTCACCTTTCAAGTCCGCTTATGTGTCTTTAAGCCTTCTTAATCTACTAAACTTGCAGATTTTTCTTGCGTTGCATGTTATTTTAGCGTAATTTTGTGGCCATAAGTGAGAAATGAACAATTTATGAGACTTATTAACACTACGAAAAAACTAGCTGGAACTGCACTACTACTATGCTTTTCATCTAACATGTTGGCTAACATGTCTATTGAAGGACATTATCAGGGAAAGAACTTATTTGTACAATCACCAGAAAGTGATGACGGATTTGGGTTTTGCGTGAACAGAGTTACTGTTAACGGACAACCATCTTCACATTCAGTTCAAGCAAGCGCATTTCAAATTGACATGAGCGAATTCAATGTTAGCATTGGGGACAAAGTTTTAGTGATTTTTGAACATGAGGATGGGTGTAAGCCTAAACTTTTGAATCCAGAAGTGCTATTAGCAAAGAGTACCTTTGTACTTGATGACATCTCTTGTACTCCTGACGGAACATTAAGCTGGACTACTTCTGATGAATCAGGAGCTTTGACCTATCAAATAGAACAATACAAATGGAACAAATGGGTTACAGTAGGTGAAACAAACGGAGTTGGAAATGCAAATCCAAATGACTACTTATTTAACTTATCCCCACATTCAGGAGAAAATAGAGTTAGAGTAACACAAACTGATAATTCAGGAAAAAAGAGAGTTTCATCCGAAGTTGCTTTTGTTAGTGATGCAGTATCAGAACCTGAAATGAAAACGAGCAGCGGAGACAAAGTAGAGTTTGTTGTAAACGGAGCGCAAGTGGTTACTAAGTATGAAATCTTTGACGCCTATGGTAACATAGTCAAGAAAGGAATGAATTCTATAGTCAATTGTAGCAATTTGAAAAAAGGTATCTATCACGTGAATTACGACAATAAGCACAGCAAGTTTATTAAGAAGTAATCTCAGAGAAAATTATTAAAAACCGTCTTCGTATTGAAGAGGGTTTTTTTATGCTTTGAACTTTCCGTTCATGTTAAGATTTCAACCGTCATCCATTTTTCGTACTGATATTCAGCATCTTTCTTGTTATATTAGCAATTATACCTCTAAAAATTAAAACCATGAAATTATTTGCTACTACCTTATTGCTGTGCTCAATAGCATTTGGAACCGCCCATTCGCAAGGAAATGTCTCCACCTCGGAGAAGCAAACCTTTGTCGAAGGCAAAAATTATATCGAAGGAGATATGCTAATTCAGCTCAGCGCTGATGGCAGTATAAAAGAATTGATGTCCAAGGCTCCGGCCAATATGGAATTCAAAATTGACAGATTGCTTTCTCGCCCAATGCGTGCCTGGCTAATCAAGTTTAACTATACTAATGTCCCTAACCACGACATGCTTAATTGGTTGTATGAACAAGATGAAGTAACGCTTGCTCAAAACAATCACAAAATTCAAATGAGATCTACGCTACCTTCTGACGGTGCAGCGTTCTCAACACAATGGCACCACAACAATACAGGTCAAACTGGTGGAACCACGGATGCAGATATTGATTCTGATCTTGCTTGGGACATTACTACTGGTGGTCAAACGGCAACCAATGATGACATTGTTGTTTGTTTGATTGAATCAGGAAATCTTGACCACAATGATATTGTTGGAAATAAGTGGATCAACGTTGCTGAAGACACAGGAACTCCTGGAGTTGATGATGACGGAAACGGATATGTTGATGATATCTCAGGATGGAACCCAGTTGCCAATAACGGTAACTACGGCACTGGAGCTCACGGAACAAATTGTCTTGGGATGATTGGTGCAGTTGGTAACAACGGCCTTTTAGTTGCTGGTGCAAACTGGGACGTCAAGCTAATGGTTGTTGGTGGATATTCAATATCTAATGATGCGAATGCCGTTGAAGCTTATACTTACCCTCTTGAAATGAGACAACTTTGGAATACTTCTGGAGGAACTCAAGGAGCTTTTGTTGTCGCTACTTCTTCATCTTGGGGAATTGACGGTGAAAGTCCATCAGGACATGCACTTTGGTGTAATATGTATGATACTTTAGGGTACCACGGTATTTTGAATGTTGGAGCAACTACTAATAACAACTTTGATGTTGATGCTGGTGGAGATATGCCAACAGCATGTGCTTCTGACTACATGATTGGTGTTGGTAGAACTGACCACAATGATGCTACTGCTGGTGGATATGGAATGAACACAATTGAATTTGGAGCACCAGGAATTAATGTTGTTACAACAGCAAACACTAATACAACTACAACTACAACAGGTACTTCATTCTCTTGCCCGTTAACGGCAGGTGTTATTGGTTTAGCTTATTCAATTCCATGTACAGATTTCATGGCCGTTGTTACAAGTGATCCTAAAGCTGGCGCTGATTTAGTGCTCCAAGCAATGCTTGACGGAGTTGATGTGATTCCAGCCTTCTCGACTAAATTTAATACAAGTGGACGTTTGAATTCATTCGGAACGATAACTGAACTTATGAATGTTGGCTGTTCTGGCACCTTATGTTTAGGGCCAAACGGAATAAGTACAACGAACATTACTGATAACACAGCTGACGTCAATTTCACTGCAAACGGATCAGCTACCTCTACAATCATGTATTGGAGAGAAGTTGGAACAACACCTTGGACATTAATTTCACCAGCAACTTCTGCTGAGAACTTAACAGGACTAACTACATGTACTGAATATGAGTACTACTTCAATTCAATTTGTGGAACTGACACGAGTAATAACACATCAACAACGACCTTCACTACAACAGGTTGTCCTCAATGTATTGAAGGACCTTATTGTGCAAATGCTGCAACTGATGGAGTTGATGAGTGGATTGAAGAATTCACAATTGGAGCTTACACAAACACATCTGGAAATGATTTAGGATATGGTGATTTCTTGACTACATCTAGTATTTCTTTAGATAAAGGAGTTGCTTACAACATTACAGTTGTTCCTGATTGGGGTGGAACTCTTTATAATGAGCAATCTAGAATTTGGATTGACTTAGATCAAAATGGAGTATTTGATGCTGCAGATTTGTTATATGATCAAGGAACACCAACTCAAACAAATGCAACTGGTACAGTTACTGTTCCCTTAACTGCATTAGATGGTTCTACAAGAATGAGAGTTCAAATGGCATACATTGGTGGAACAACAACTTTACCTGGTGTCTGTAACACATTCCAATGGGGTGAGGTTGAAGACTACTGTGTAGAGATTCAAGCTGCTAATCCATGTAACTTAACTATCAACGAAACAGTAGTTAATGCTTTATGCAACGGTTCTGCTGATGGTTCAATAGACCTAGGAACAGTAACTGGTGGAACTGCACCATATACTTACTTATGGTCACCAGGAGGAGAAACAACTCCAATGGTTACTGGAGCTGCTGGTAACTACTCAGTTGATATTACTGACGCTTTACTTTGTACGTCAACATTCACATTCTCAATT
>JBLFXO010000167.1:0-7941 GCA_047609865.1 Arenicella sp. | reverse complement strand
TCATATGGCTATTGATATGTATATCGATAAAGGAAGTGATTACTTTTTTGGTGACATCTCTTGGGTAGGTAATACGAAATATACAGGCGGGCAATTAGACACCATTTTAGGACTTAAAAATGGAGACAAGTATGATAAAGCATTGTTAGAACAAAGACTTTACATGAGTCAAGATGGTAGAGATATCACTTCACTTTATATGGATAGAGGTTACCTTTTCTTCAACTTGACTCCAGTTGAGATGAACATTACGTCTGATAACAAAATCAATTATGAAATAAGAATTAACGAAGGAAAACAAGCCAGAGTTAAGAACATCTTTATTTACGGGAACACGAAAACGAATGACCACGTAATTCTGAGAGAGATCAGAACTAAGCCAGGTGACTTGTTTAACAGAAATGATATCATCAGAACACAAAGAGAACTAGCAAACCTTGGGTACTTTGATCCAGAACAATTTAATGTAAATCCTATTCCTAATCCAATTGACGGAACAGTTGATATTGAGTACTACGTAGTTGAAAAATCTTCAGATCAAATTGAACTTTCAGGTGGTTATGGTGCAAATAGACTTATCGGAACTTTAGGATTGTCATTTACGAATTTTTCAACCAAGAATTTCTTCAAAAAAGGAGCTTGGCAGCCTTTGCCGGCAGGAGATGGTCAAAGATTATCCATAAGAGGTCAAACGTATGGTCAAGGTTATCAATCATACAATTTCTCATTTACTGAGCCTTGGTTAGGTGGTAAGAAGCCAACCTCATTAACGGTCTTCATGTCTCATTCATTAATTACGAATTCAACTCCAAAAGATGATCCTACTTATCAAAGAACTTCAATTACGTCAGCTGGTATCGGATTGGGAACGAGACTTAAATGGCCGGATGATTACTTTCAATTGTATGGTGAGTTCAACTACCAATACTATGATTTGAAAAGATCAAATTTCTTCATTTTCTCTGATGGATTTTCTAACAACATATCTCTTAAAGGTGTGATTACGAGAAACTCTATTGATGCACCTATCTATCCAAGAAACGGATCTAAGTTCGTTTTGACAGGAAAAGCGACATTACCTTATTCATCATTTGATGACATAGATGATTATTCGCCTTTAACTGATCAAGAGCGCTACAAATATGCTGAGTACTACAAAATCAAATTCACAGGTGAATGGTATACACCATTATCTAAAAACAAGAAATTGATTTTACATCCTAAATTTGGATTCGGTTTCTTAGGTGCATATAACTCAAGTAGAGGAATTTCACCTTTTGAGCGATTTTATTTAGGAGGGTCTGGATTGAACGGAACATGGCAGTTTGACGGGCGAGAGATCGTTTCTTTGAGAGGATATAACGGAAATTCTCCAGTTTCTCCAACCACCGGAGGTACTGTAATCGCAAAATACTCGTTAGAGCTTAGGTATCCTGTTTCTTTAAACCCGAATGCTACCATCTACGCTTTATTATTTGCTGAAGCTGGTAACACTTATAATGGCTTTCAAGATTTTAACCCATTTAACGTGAAACGTTCGGCAGGAGCAGGTGTAAGAATATTCTTACCAATGTTCGGAATGTTAGGTGTAGACTTTGCTTGGGGCTTTGATCCATTGGATCCAGGTTCTCAAGGTGTTGGTTCAGCAGATGATCCTGGAGCCACCTCAAAAGGCTATACTTTTGGTTTCTTCCCAATAATTGGAATGAATATTGGAGATTTATAAACGTTATTAAAGAAACAGTTCTGGGAATATTATTAAATTCGCAGCCTTCAAAAGGATTATGAAGAAAGTAATTGGAATATTTATCATCTTAGTTGGTCTAGCAAATGTAGCTAGTGCACAACGTTATGCGTATGTTGACACGCAGTACATTTTAGAAAGCGTTCCTGAATACTCAAAGGCTCAAGAAGAGTTAAATAAACTTTCAGAGCAATGGGTGAATGAAGTTGAAGACAAATTCAACCAAGTTCAAGTAAAAAGAAATGAATTCGAAGCTGAGAAAATCTTATTACCAGAAGAGATTAAAAGACAACGACTAAAGGAAATCAATACTTTAGAGACTCAGGCAAAAGATCTACAAAAGAAGAGATTCGGAGTAGATGGAGATTTGTTTTCACAAAGAGAGCAGTTGATTAAACCTATCCAAGACCAGATATTTAATGCGATTCAAGGAATTGCATCAGAAAGAAACTTTGCCTTTGTATTTGACAAAGCGAATCAATCAAATTTACTCTATGCAGACTCTAAGTATGACATTAGCGATCAAGTACTTAGGAAAATGGGCATCAAAGTTGTAAAGGATAAAGGGTAAAGACACAAACAAAAGAATAAAAATGAGAAAATTAACATTAGTATTAGTAGCATTGTTTACGCTAGGAGCGTTCACCTCTGATGCACAAGGATTAAAACTAGGACACGTATCAAGCGCAATAGTTCTTGATTCAGTTGCGTCATACAAAGCAATTGTTGCAGAAGAGCAACAAATTTACAAAGACGGTCAAGAGCAGTCTCAAGCAATTCAAATGCAAATTCAAGACATGCAAATCAAAGCGCAAGAGAAAGCTGCGAAAGATTCATTGTCTGATTTTGAAGCGTATATCATCCAAGGTGATATTGAGAAAAAGCAACAGGATTTATATCAACTGGAGCAATATTCTCAAGGTCAACTTCAAATCTTAAATGAGAGATTAATGAAGTTAATGGAGATGTACAAAGAAGCTGTTGGCATAGTGGCTAAGAAATATGAATTGACATATGTTTTAGACAAGGATTCACAAGTACTTTATGCTGCTGAAGGAGCTAAAGATATTACTGACGAAACAAGAACAGAGCTTTTAAAAATGGACAATGCGAACAGAGTTCACAAATACCCTTGATCAGCTAGCAAATAATAATATTAACCCTGTCTCTGCATAGCTAAGACGGGGTTTTTTATTGAATAAACCTTACATTTGATTTAATGGAAAATAGACCAATTGGCATATTTGATTCTGGAGTAGGAGGGCTCACCGTTGCTAAAGCAATTACTGAGGCCTTGCCTAACGAACGAATTATCTATTTTGGTGATACTGCACATTTACCTTACGGGGATAAGTCTAAAGAGTCTGTGAAAATGTATTCTCAAAGAATTACTGCTTATTTAGTAGCTAGAGGATGTAAAGCGATCGTAATCGCTTGTAATACCGCCTCTGCTCACGCTCATTCTGACTTAAAAAAGTTTTATCCGAAACTGCCTATAATTAATGTTGTCAATCCGACAGTTAATTATTGCGCTGGAAAATATGACTCTGGAAAAATTGGCGTAATTGCCACTAAAGGAACAATCAAATCTAGAATTTATCCACGAAAGATTAAAAAGAAGAATCCGAACCTTGAGGTTTCACAGGTTGCAGCACCACTATTAGTGCCAATGATTGAAGAGGGGTTTTTCAATAATAACATTTCTCAGACAATCATAAATTCATACTTGTCTACCAAAAACTTTAAGGATATCAAAGCGCTCATTTTGGGTTGCACACATTACCCACTCATCAAAGAGGAAGTTGAAACCTATTTTAATGGAACTGTTGACGTTGTTGATTCAGCTTCAGTGGTTGCAGAATTCACAAAGAAGGTGTTAAAAAAAGAAAATCTTCTTTCAGCTGGACGAGAAGGTGAAAACCAATTTTTGATTTCTGATTTTACAAAGAGTTTTGATGAAACGTCAAAACTCTTTTTTGGTGAGAAAATTGATTTGCGAGAAGAGCGCATCTGGGATTAAGAAATCTTACCATTCACTATTCATAAATATTCACGATATTAGTTGCTAAGAACCTAAAACCTATTCAAAATGGATGATGAATTATTAGATGACCAAATGGTTGCAAAAGAAGTTTCTAGCGGCCCAGTGATTACTAAAGAAAGAGCTGAATTTCCTTTTAACACTATGTCTAAGGAGAAATTGACAAGTCAGATTCAAAACTACATGCAAAAACATGGTTATAAACTTGAAAGCGGATCAGCAGACAATGGTGTTTATGGCAAAGGAAGTAAAACAATGAGAATTTTGTTTGGAGCTTTTGTAAAAAGATTTACCTGGAGTCTGAGTATATCTGGAAATGAAACTTCAAGTAAGTTGATTTTCAAAAAAGATGAAAAAGGATATTGGGGCGGAGCGATCGGTGTTTCACAAGTGAAGACGGAATGGACAAGAATTACGAATGCCTTGAATGCCTATCACGGTAAACACAACTCATAATTTGTTTCTTTCTCTAAATCCTGTATTCTAAAGATATTCAGTCTAAAATTCCATATCACATTTTAAATACCTTCATGATTATTGGTGGAGTGGGCTACATTCTAAAAGCTGTTGGCTTCAGT
Source organism: Arenicella sp. (assembly GCA_047609865.1). Classification (GTDB taxonomy): domain Bacteria; phylum Bacteroidota; class Bacteroidia; order Flavobacteriales_D; family Crocinitomicaceae; genus Paracrocinitomix. The sequence continues at coordinate 3,578 of JBLFXO010000167.1, read as the reverse complement.
GAGCTAATCGACCAATACGAGGTGCAATATTTTCTTTATTTGATTATTGGGGCTAGTGCACTAAAGCTACTTTATGGCTTTGTTGCTCCTGATGTGAAAGATCCAATTTTCAGCCAACAATTAGCTCAAAAACTTTTCTTCATAGGTATTGCTTTGATTGCGGTGGCCCTGCTTATGAAAAATTACCATATTGATCATTATCAATACCTGCTTTATGTCGATATTCTCTTTCAGGTCGGTGCTTTAGCGGTTTCTTTTTTAGCAAAAGACCCTTTACAAAAAGGGGGGTCCGAAGATATTCTTGACGAATGATTTACCTACTTAGAAGTTATTCTGGCGAAGTACCTAAATGTGAATTGGAATTGTCATTTCTAATTGAAGATGAGCTAATTTCCAAAAGAGATTGCTTTAGTGAAAAAGGAATTGAGGGTTCTAAAAGGGCGGTTATTGTAAGTAGTCATGCCGAATTGATGAATGCTGAATTGGAAAATGCAGACGCCATTATTTGGAATGCACCATACTCCGATATTTTAGAAAACATAGTTCCAAAAAAAAGAAGATATGGTTGGCAATTACAATCTATCAATACACCATTTTTTATCTCAGTGAAGAGCCTGAAAGAATTTGACTCATTTGCGACAATAGATTTTAATGGGGTTTATTCTGATGAGCTAGATGCACTGCTTCAGATTGCTAAAATTGAGAGAAATGAATGATTTCTTAATCGGATTGAAAGAAGGAATAATCCAAACTTCTTGGATTGAATGGGTGGCTGTTTTGACAGGGATAACCTATGTCATCCTAGCTGCCAGAAAAAGTATATTCTGTTGGTCATTTGCATTAGCTAGTGCGGGGTTTTACGTCTATATTTGTTATGACTATAATCTATATTTAGAATCGTTTTTACAACTGTTTTACGTCTTGATGGCGATAGCTGGTTGGTACTTTTGGAACGCTACTAAAGACAGAGAAGAATTGATACAGAAATGGCGATTAGATTTCCACGCATTAAATATTGGAGTTAGTGCTGTTGCTTGTTTAGTTTTAGGATATTACTTTGATCACGAGACGGCCCAAGCTTATCCATATCTAGATGCCTTTACAACTGTTTTTAGTTTAGCAGCAACTTATATGGTCACCCAAAGAGTCATAGAAAATTGGTTGTATTGGATTGTTATCGATATCGCGGGAGTGTTCTTATATGGAGCGAAAGGCCTCTATCTATCTGCCGTTCTTTATTTTATCTTTACTGTTCTGGCTGTTATTGGTTATATTCATTGGAGAAAGAAGTTTAAACTGCAGTTAGCATGATCAAAATCGCGATAACTGGACCTGAATGTTCAGGCAAAAGTACATTGGCCATGTTTTTGGGAAAAAAACTCGGTGTGAACTGGATTCCAGAATATGCGCGCTCATATATTGATCTGCTCAATCGTCCTTACAATCAAGAAGATCTTGACATCATTGCTCGTAAACAACAAATGATGATAGATGGTGCTAAAAAATCATCTATCAAATATCTCATTGTAGATACGGAAATGCTCGTTCTCAAAATTTGGTCTCAAGAAAAGTTTGGCGAAGTTTCTCTTGATATCGAATCATTTTACGGGGAACAGGATTTTGACTTGATCGTTCTTTGTAAGCCAGACATCCCCTTTGAAGAAGATAAACAAAGAGAAAACCCAGCAGACAGGGATAGATTATTTGAAATCTATTTAGCCGATCTGGAAAATTCTGGAAGAAAATACATCACCGTAAGTGGGTCAATACTAGAGAGAATAGATCTGATTCTTGATTCCATATAAAATCTTCTTGTGGATGCTTGTTGGCATTCAAATCAAATAATGTAGTTTTGCACCATCTTAAGAAATTAAGAAGTCTCATTAGGGGTGTTGAGTTTCGGTTAGCCGAAACGAGACTGAGATTATACCCATTGACCAGATCAGGATAATGCCTGCGTTGGAATATGACTAAGAAACATTTTATTTACTAATTCCCAAGAATTAGCCCCTTGTCTTGTAAAAACAAGATATAATGAACACAAAATTCATTGCTATGATTTGGGCCGTACTATTTGCGGTGCCAGTCACATTTTCACAATTTTCAATTAAAGGAAGCGTCCAGTCAAGTGAGGGCGAAAAGCTTGCTTGGTCAAAAGTCACAATTGAAGGAACCTTTATTGGCGCCTTTGCTGATGATCAAGGAAACTTTGAGCTCACCAATTTACCTGCAGGCAATTACATGCTTGTAATTAAGTCATTGGGTTATGACATTCTTACAAAAGAAATTGATTTAAAAAAGGACATTTCAGACCTTAAAATGGAACTCAAAGAAATGTCTTACATGTACGACAAGATTATTGTTGAGGCAGTAAGAGCTGGTGATAAAACGCCAACAACATACACCAACTTGAGTCATGACGATATTGCCAAACAAAATTTTGGGCAAGATTTACCTTTCTTATTTCAGGGGACACCTTCAACAGTTGTTACTTCTGATGCTGGAGCTGGGGTAGGGTATACTGGAATCAGAATTAGAGGTGTTGATCCAACAAGAACCAACGTTACGATTAACGGTATTCCGATTAATGATTCTGAATCGCATGGAGTGTTTTGGGTCAATATGCCTGATTTCGCATCTTCAGTTGATAATATCCAAATTCAGAGAGGTGTCGGAACTTCTTCAAATGGAGCGGCAGCTTTTGGAGCAAGCATTAATATTGAAACGAATGACATCAATAAGAAAGCTTATGCCGTTTTAGATAATTCTTATGGTTCATTCAATACCTTGAAGAACACGGTGAAAGTTGGTTCAGGATTGATAAATGACAAGTTCACAGTCGATATGCGTTTGTCTAACATTCAATCTGGTGGATACATTGACAGAGCAAAATCAAACCTTCAATCATTATATGTTTCTGGAGCATGGGTTGGTAAAAAATCTGTTGTAAAAGCGAATGTTTTTATGGGAAGAGAAAAGACTTATCAAGCTTGGTGGGGGACTCCAGAGTCAGTTTTATCTGGCAATGCAGATTCAATTACCGCTTTTGCAGATAGAAATTGGATTTTTGGAGAGGATAGAGATAATCTTTTGAATTCAGGTAGAACTTATAATTACTACACCTATGAAAATGAAGTTGATAATTACGGACAAGATCATTATCAATTGCATTTCATGCACGAGTTCAATAAGAATTTGAATTTCTCTTTGGCAGGACATTATACCAGAGGTAAAGGTTATTTTGAGCAATACAAGGCGGGAGAGGATTTCTCAACTTATGGTTTTGATCCCTTAGTCTTCACAAATGATACTGTCACTACTACTGACGTTATTAGAAGAAGATGGTTAGATAATCATTTTTACGGTGGTGTTTTCGCTTTGAATTACAACAAGAAAGGATTGGACTTAACTTTTGGTGGAGCTGGAAACGCTTATCAGGGTGGACATTATGGAGAAGTCATCTGGGCTGAATTTGCGTCACAATCTGATATCAGAGATCGATATTATGATAATGCCGCTTTCAAATTGGATTTGATGTCATACGTGAAAGCTACTTATGGCTGGAAAGATTTCACCTT
>JBLFXO010000166.1:0-7945 GCA_047609865.1 Arenicella sp. | reverse complement strand
TGAATCAACTTCTGGTTGAAGATACAATCTTTGCATTGCAGCTTTTAGCAGCAGCTCACCGCAGTAAGTTTTCCTATCCGGTTATCGGAATTACTGGAAGTAACGGTAAAACTATCGTTAAGGAATGGCTTTATCACGTTTTGAAATCGAAGTTCTCTATAGTAAGATCTCCCAAAAGTTTCAATAGTCAAATTGGTGTGGCTCTTTCGGTTCTTGAAATGACTTCAGATGCAAATTTGGGAATTTTTGAAGCTGGAATTTCACAAGCAAATGAAATGGAGAATTTGGCGGATATGATTCAACCTACTCTTGGAGTCTTTACTGGAATAGGAGATGCTCATGATGCTAATTTTGAATCGAAAGAAGAGAAGAGAGTTGAAAAGTATAAGTTATTTACTCAGGTTTCTGAGGTCATAGAGTGCGAACCATTAGCAGAACTCAAGACAATCATTCCTTTCAAGGATGAAGCCTCGATCAAAAATGCTTCAACTGTTCTTGAAACTGCTGTTCACCTTGGGATTACCAAAGAAGAAGCAAAAGAAAAATTAGTAACCTTACCCTCCATTTCAATGCGATTGGAGCAAATTGAAGGTAGAAATAATTGTACCCTTTTAAATGATGCTTATACCGCCGATATGGCTGCTCTTGAAATTGCCTTGAGGTATCTGGATGAAGTAGCAACGAATAGAAAGAAAGTATTGATTTTAAGTCTCTCTGATGAGCAACTTAAAATGATTGAGGATGATGCAATATCATCTCTGATTTATAAGGCCTCACTGAATCAAATTATATTTATCGGGAGTGAAAACTTATTAGCAAATGCTAGAATTGCTGGTGGATATTTCAAAACGACTGAAGCTTACCTTGAAGATCCGGTTGATTTTGAAGATGCCGTAGTTTTATTCAAAGGCTCAAGAAGCATAAATCTGGAAAAGATTGTTCAGCATTATACGCTTAAAAAGCATGTTACTCAGTTAGAGGTGAATTTGAGTGCCATGAGAAACAACCTGAATCATTTCAGAAATGCAATAGCTAATGATGTGCTAGTTTTGGCCATGGTTAAAGCGCAGTCATACGGTACAGGATTGGTGGATATTGCCAAATTCATGCAGCAAGAGTCTGTTAATTATCTTGGTGTGGCTTATGCAGATGAAGGTGTGGCCTTAAGAGAAGCCGGAATAACACTGCCAATCATGGTAATGAATCCTGAAGCCAATGCTTTTGATGAAATCATTGATTACGATTTGGAACCGAGCATATTTTCTCCTGAAGTGTTGCAGTCATTTATCCATCAATTAATCCTCAGGCAAAAGACTAATTTTCCTATTCATATAAAGCTGGATACAGGCATGAATAGATTAGGGTTTATTCATGACGAAATTCCAGAATTAATCCAAGTTTTAAACACCCAACCTGAGGTTTTTGTAAAGTCTGGTTTTTCTCATTTATCTGTAGCAGATGATACGAATGAGAGAACCTTCACTTTTGGTCAAATCAGGGAGTTTGAAATCATGACTGGGGCCTTAAAAGATGGTGTTGGATATGCTTTTAAAAGGCATTTAGCCAATTCGTCCGCTACATTGAACTACCCTCAGGCTCATTTTGACATGATAAGAGTGGGAATAGGACTTTACGGTTTAATGACAGCGCGTAAAAAGGAGTTAGAAAATGTTTTAACCCTGCATTCTCAGCTTTCGCAAATTAAACATTTGAAAGAAGGCGACTCGGTTGGTTACGGACGTGAGTTCATAGCACGAAAAGAGGAAAAAATAGGTATTGTTCCCATAGGATACGCAGATGGAATCAGAAGAGGATTAAGTGAAGGAAAATGGTTCTTTATCATCAACGGAAAGAAGGCTCCAATAATCGGCAAAATCTGTATGGATATGTGCATGGTGAATTTGGAAGGGATTGATGCCAAAGTAGGAGATGCCGTTCAAATGTTAGGTGAGGGAAATTCAGTTTTCGATATGGCAAAAGAACTCTATACAATCCCTTATGAAGTGATCTCAAGTATTTCGTCTAGAGTTCACCGTGTTTATTTAGGTTGATCGATTAACATCAATCAACCTAAAACTCGGACTCTATTCTACAATCAACTTCTCAACATGGTTTCCAACTCTGATAAAGTAGATTCCCTGAGCCATACCATCAGTCGAAATAATATTTGAACTTCCAAAATTAATAGTTTCAGTTTTTATCACTTGCATGCCGGCATTATATAATTCAATCACACTTCCTTCTTCTGAGTGATCACAAACCACATTAAAGTTGTTGATAGCTGGATTTGGATACACTGAGAACAAATTACTTATGTTTTCCTCAACTACATTCAAATAATCTAAGTTTGAAATCTTGCTGACTCCAGAGCTTGTGGCTACCCAAACATCATTGTTTCCATCAATTTCAATTTCTCTGACAACCGGACCAATTAGACCATCACCCACATCAAATTGCATCCATTGAAATCCATTATAAACAGATATACCGCCTTCTGTCACTAGATAATCCACATAAACGCCAACCCAAATGTTACCATTCCCATCAATTTCAATATCTTCAATTGGATTCAAAGTGTCAGGTGCGGGAAGCGTAAATATTGTCGTGTAATTAGTTTGAAAAATGTCTGAAGGATTTAAAAGTGTGATGCCTTCTGCTGTTCCTACCCAGGCATAATTGTTATCTTCAATGGCAATAGATCTGATTCGGTCATTGATTAATCCATCATCAGCTGAAGTTAATTCATTAAAAACTGAGCCGTCATAAACTCTAACTCCACTCAGTCCTGTTCCCAACCAAAGATCTCCGTTTGATTTTAGAGTAATCGAGTTAACTCCTCCAAAAGGAATCCCATCAGAAGTTCCATAATTAGTCCAAATTGTACCGTCATATCTACTTAATCCGTTAGAAGTACCAAACCACATATCGCCAGCAGCATCTTCTCCAATACATTTTATTTGATCACTCCCAAGACCATCTGTACTCGTATAAGTTGTCCAAGTCGATCCGTCAAATACGCTCACTCCAAAATCGGTTCCAATCCATGGGTCATCATTTGAGTCAATAAAAATCGTTTGAATGTTGTCATCCGCCATGCCTGTGAAGGTACCCGACTCATAGGTAGTCCATATTGTCCCGTCAAATTTTGAAACACCGTTTTGAGTACCAAACCAAATATTATCTGACTGGTCGATATCAAGGCAAATGACATTATCACTAGCCAAACCATCAGTGTTTGTATAGTTCGTGAAGGTTTGTGCATTGACATTTATGAATGAAATAATGCAAATAAGTAAGGTTAATTTTTTTAAAAACATATTAATTGTATTAGTGAGCAATGATTAGTTTATCTGTGAATATTTGATTTTCTGAGGTCAACTTTATGTAATAAACTCCAGATGAAAATTGATCTGTGTCAATTGTGATTAGGCCGTTTTCTCCAAAATATCTTTGAGCAACCTTCTTCCCATCAAGGGTAACTATCTCAATATAACTTGGTGCAGAAAGTGTTGTTTTTATATGAAAACTATTTTTAGCTGGATTTGGATAAATGAAGAGTTCGCTTGTGATTAAAGGTGAATCACTTTGTAAATTCTCACTTTCGAGAGAAGGTAACATACTTGTGAAACCTCCCGTTCCATTCGGGTATCTGCCAGCTGATATTAGTGGGTATTGAAGTCCGAAAGAGACAGAATCTATGATTGATCCGTCATCATAAGAGAGGATAAGCTTTTCTCCATCTCCGTTTAGTTGAAAACTTGCATGGTATTCGCCAGCGCTCAAATCCTCGTCCGCCCAAATAATCATATACTCTCCTGGCTCAATTACAGTGTTAGGTAATTCCCATTTTAAAGGGACTGCATAGTCATCAGAAAGATAGATGCCAGCAGTGTTTATTTTGTAAAGTGTTGTGTTATAAAATTCTATCCAATCTTCATACTCTCCATTTTCGTCAGTAAGCGTTTGTTCATTAATGGCCATGAATTCATTTATTACCAAGTCTTCAGAGGCTATTTTTGAGTCTAAAGTGTAAAATTCATATGCCGCTCGCTCAGGTAAAAATCTGCCAGCCGAATCATTTTGAGCATAGAAGTAGTATTCTAAATGGTTGGATATTTCAGATATTGAAACTCCATAAACACCATCTGCAGAAGACCCATCATTGTTTAGTCCATCATCCATCATTGCTAAAGTGTTAAATACTTCATCTTCTGAGAATCTGTAAGCGAGCATTACTTCATCTGCATCTTGGATATCCACATTAATCCAAACGTCCTCACCTGCTGTAGTTATGAGTGGCGAATAAGTGGCATTTGATAAAGTTGGAGCTCCTAGAAAGCCTTCATAAGATGTGAGATAGCTTGTTCTAGCGTCCATTAATTCTGTTATTCCAGGATAATCTATCAAATCAGAAACAGTGGTCGTTTTGTTCGCTATGAAATCCAAATAGCTGTAGAATTTATTAGTGTCGTTTTGTACCGCGGCATCAATCGTAGTTTGGAATTGATCAATTCTTGTAACATAGTCTTGAGAGGTGAAATTCTCTTCAATGATTGTTCTAATATGCGCCAGATACATTTTTTTATAAGTGTCGTTTTCGAACAAAGTTCTCATCAATGGTCTTGGATAAACAGATACACTATTTGAATGAGAAAGCGGGTCTACAGTTTTCGCTTCTTCGATTGAAAATCCTTCCCAAAAGTTAGATGCATCTGTGAACCTGAAACTAGCGAAAGACATATTTAAATCCCATAAAATTGGATTGAATTGCCCGTTTGAACCTTGATAAACGTAGTAGTTCTGAGCATAACCTACGTAGCTGTCAAAGTTGATTAAAGCATAGTTTATGGAATGCATCCAAAGGGCGCGATCAATGTTTAAAATCTCGTTCAGATCTCCCCCTAATCCATTTAAAGCTTGTATCAACTCATATAAATTATCCCAGTCATTATTGTTGTCTGAGGAGATGTTATATAAATCTTGATATCCTAATATGTCGCTTCCTGGTGAATTACTCAAATTAGAATTTTCTCCATTTAACTCTAAGTTCTCGGGATTACATTTAAAGAAAGAGCCGTATTCATTTGAGAAATGGCCTCTTAGAAAATCCTTATTAACTGACTCTATATTACTGTACAAGCCAATGAGTGTGTCGTTCACATAGATGTTTGCAAAATTGGCATTTGATGCCGGCATGTAATTTCTTGCCAATTCATAGGATAAAACCTCTCTTACAAAAGAGGGGTCTTGAATCACATTACTCAGCTTAATCTTAGAATATCCTTGATAATTTTGATCATCAATCAAATAGTCTAATTTAATATTAAATGGGTTTTTGACTCTGGTAGAACTGTAAGAACTAAAACCTTTATATCTGATGCCGACTTTTTCAAAAGTATCGCCGTTAATGCTTACTGAGCCGGTTAATCTGTTTTGTTCATCTTCTAAATATAAGCTGTCCAGTAACTCATCCCAGTTCGGTTCTTCGAAGTAAATTTTAATTTCTTGAATAGTTTGGACATCATAAAAATCACTCTGGGCAAAAATGCCCAAAGTGAATAGTGAAAAATATATGGATAGTCTTAATTTCAAATGCTGTACTCAATTACCTATGGATAGAGATTTTTTTCTTCAAGATTTCGATATCATCTAGTATTACAGAGATGAAATATAATCCTTCAGCTTGATTGTCTAAGTTAATGACATCAACATTCTCGGCTATAAGAATAACGTTTCCTTGAATGTCTAACACTCTAATTTCAACCTTTGAATCTAGCGTAGAAATCCCTTTGATGTTGATTTGTCCATTTGAAGGGTTTGGGTAGATAGAGATATCGTAATCAATTGCCTCAGTTGAGACGAGCCCGCAAGGATCTGCACCTAATAATGCGGCTACTCCGGGATGATCACATTCATATCTAAATGCTTTTGTTGGTCCTGCATTATACTGCCAAACAATGTTGTCTTGATCATCAACTTCGTACATGTATTGCTGTGAAACATTCACAAATGTGTTTCCATTTGACATTCTATTTGAAGCGGATTGACCTGTCGAGTTTACAATACAATCATGACGCCAGTCGTAATTTGAAGGACCATATGAAGTTCCTGTCATTGTGTAATTGTATCCATTCACTGGTGGATTAATTGCGTCTACAGCTGAGTTGCCACCAGAACCACCTTCGTTATTAAAAAATTGAATGTATCCTCCGTTTGGTCTATCGGCGTCAATCCATCTTGGATCGTGGACAGCTTCGTCAATTGTCTGAGGGTCTGTTGATCCAAAATTCGAAGGATTTCCCCACCTAAAGATAAAGTCTCCTCCCATACCTGAGTTGCCGCCACTGTGCGCAGCAGCCTCCGTAATATTCGTACTGTGATCGATTATAATAATTTCACTTAAAAATCTTGAGCTAAAAACGATTTGATCTAGGTCTTCGTTATAATCTATTCCGTTGACATGGAACCAATCACCTCCGCTGGGACCAGGTCCTCCACTTGAAACTGTCAAGAGGTTAATATCCATTAATTCAGGGTGATCTGAGATAACTCCAAAGTTGTCTTTTGAATTGTCATAATCTTGAACCATATGATCCCACATGTGCCATTCCCAAACAATTTGGGCACTCGTTCCATCTTGTTGTAATTCAATAAAATGAGTAGGCCATTGTTCTGTCGTAGGATTGTCAACTCCGGCTTGCGTAAGCTCTGCTGTTGACTTTACTTCCCAAGCGGTAAGTAAAACATTCCCGTTTGGCAAAAGGGTAATGTCATGGTGCGAGGCATGATCTGCATCTGAATAAATGTATTCCCAAACTATGTTTCCGTCCGGGTCAATTTCTTGAACCATACCGCCAACTGCAGCTCCGTTCAGTTGATTACCTGAATAAACTCCGCCTCGCATAATGTTTCCATTATCCTTTAGCAAGACACTGTAATTACAAGAGACAGCGCATGACCACGAATGGGCAATCAATCCGTCTTTGTCTATTAAATAAGTTGTGTTTTGATTTTGTAAATTGTAAAGGGCATATCCGTCAAAAGATTGAGAATAACCATTGAATGAAAAGGTGGCAAGAGTTAAAATGCCTACCATTTTTTTGAATCTGGACTTCATTAAGTTTTGGTTTTAGATTATGATATCACATTTATAGACCACAGAAGATCAAAAAGGTTTAATCAAGATCGAAAAAATAGATAATTTTGGCTTGAGAAGCAACGGAAACAGTGATTTTAATATTTAATTCCCTTGAAACTTTCTTTTTTGAAATCCTTAATGACCCCAATAAACGAGAAGCTAAACTCCTCATTCTTGAGGTCCATTTTGCACAAACCTTGATTCAAAGAGGGTTTTTAGCGCTTCGGAAATTAATTTGTCAGTAGTGAAGAATTGTTCGGTGTCAATCAGCTCTGATGTCTCCATTGGTATTTTACGCTATTAGTAACAGATAAGGCCAATGTCGTTATGTGGATAGTTTTTCCCCATTTTCATGTTGACGGTTTTTCAGTGATGCTTCTATTTTAAGGAGTGTTTTTAAGTTTTTTTGCAAGTTGGTGAAACGCGCACTATACATATTGTTGTTAATGAGCTCAAATTGTTTTGGGCAAATGGTGATTAATACCTCTGGCGAAGTATTGGGTAATAAACCTTTTTTCAATGCAGATTTTGTTAAAAACCTAAACATTAGAAGCTTTAGAGGGAATTACTCCACTAAGTTTGATCTGGATGTTATTCGGCCTAATGAAGATTCATTTGTTTATGAATTTGATAATTTGGGCCAACTCGTTCGTCAGTATAAAATCCATATGAAAGACACATTGATCAATACATATCAATACGATTATATGGGTAACATTGTAATGCACCGTGAATCCAATAAGTTAGGTTATTATGAGCGCCGCTATAAATTTGATGCCCAGAATAGGGTTGTTCAAGAAGAGTTAA
>JBLFXO010000165.1:0-7951 GCA_047609865.1 Arenicella sp. | reverse complement strand
AAATTTTTGAAAGGCACATCAAAAGTGGATAAGACGAAAACAGGATTTAAGATTATCTTTAAGATTCCTATCCATGAGTAAGTTAGAAAAAATACTAGCCGTAGATGACCATCCTATCTTTAGAAAAGGATTGGTGAGCTTGATTCAAGATGAAGTTTCTAATTGTGCTATTTCTCAGGCGGAGAATGGGAGAGAGGCAATTGAGATATTGGTTAAGGAGCCTTTTGATTTCTTAATCCTAGATATCGATATGCCTGAGAAATCTGGCATTGATGTGTTAGATTATTTAAATGAACATAAGATTGAGGTAAAAACAATTATCCTTACCATGCACAATGATGAACTCTTTTTTAATGAAGCATTCAATAGGGGAGCCATGGGGTTTTTGCTTAAAGAAGATTCGAGCATAGAGATAATTGATTGTCTTGAAAAGGTCAGAGATGGGGTTCCGTTCGTGAGTAAAAAACTAAAAACCTTTTTGGATAATCGAAGTAATTTCAATCAAGAAATGTCTAGAGTAAAATTGTCTTTAGATTCTTTGACTAAATCTGAAATGAATACGCTCAAACTTGTGGCACAAAACAAAACATCTAAAGAGATTGCGGGTCTGCTGTTTGTGACCGAAAAATCAATAGAAAATTACAGAAGCAGAATCTGTAAGAAATTGGATATCGGAGGAGGAAGTAACTCCCTTTTAAGATGGTGTGCATCTAACAAAGAACTGATCAAATAGCTTCAAACTGCCTTTTTCTTCAAACATGACATAATGTTTTGTCATGTTTTATGTCTTTCTGTCACATTCTCAACCCTCGTAAACACTGAAACTGACAAAATGAATGAGAAATTCATCTAATATTCTAATGGCATAAAGATTGACCTTATCAAAACAATACAAATTTTAGAAAATTACAATTTAGATATGAGCAAGATTATAGGTATCGATTTAGGGACAACTAACTCATGCGTTTCCGTAATGGAAGGTAACGAGCCAGTAGTGATCACTAATTCAGAAGGGAAAAGAACAACTCCTTCTATTGTAGCCTTTATTGAAGGTGGCGAAAGAAAAGTTGGGGACCCTGCAAAAAGACAGGCAATTACCAATCCTACCAAGACTATTTATTCGATTAAGCGTTTCATGGGAACGTCTTTTGATAAAGTTTCAAAAGAAGTTAAGCGTGTGCCTTACGAAGTAGTAAAAGGAGATAACAATACGCCAAGAGTAAAAATTGACGACAAGCTTTATACGCCTCAAGAGATTTCAGCAATGGTTCTTCAGAAAATGAAGAAAACTGCAGAAGACTATTTAGGTCAAAAAGTAACTGACGCAGTTATTACTGTTCCGGCATACTTTAATGATTCGCAAAGACAAGCAACGAAAGAAGCTGGTGAAATTGCAGGATTAACAGTGAAAAGAATAATCAATGAGCCAACAGCAGCTGCTTTGGCTTACGGATTAGATAAGAAGACAATAGAACAAAAAATTATCGTTTTTGATTTTGGTGGAGGAACACATGATGTTTCTGTACTAGAATTAGGTGATGGTGTATTTGAAGTTCTTGCAACTGACGGAGATACTCACTTAGGTGGAGATGACGTTGATGATAAAATCATTAACTGGTTAGCTGACGAGTTTAAAAGTGATGAAGGAATTGATTTAAGAAAAGATCCAATGGCACTTCAACGTCTTAAAGAGGCGGCTGAAAAAGCGAAGATTGAATTATCATCAACTACTTCAACTGAAATCAACTTGCCTTACATTATGCCAGTTGACGGAATTCCAAAGCACTTGGTAAGAAGTTTGACAAGAGCTTCATTTGAGCAATTGATTTCTGACTTAGTTGATAGAACTATCGAGCCTTGTAAAACGGCATTGAAAAATGCGGGATTATCTACGTCAGATATTGATGAAGTAATCTTAGTAGGTGGATCAACAAGAATTCCAGCTATTCAAGACGCAGTTAAAAAATTCTTCGGAAAAGATCCTTCTAAAGGTGTTAACCCGGATGAGGTTGTAGCTGTAGGAGCTGCCATTCAAGGTGGTGTCTTAACTGGAGAAGTAAAAGATGTTCTTTTATTAGATGTTACTCCTCTTTCTTTAGGGATTGAGACTATGGGTGGTGTGATGACAAGATTAATTGAGTCAAACACAACTATTCCAACTAAGAAGTCTGAAACGTTCTCAACGGCATCTGACAATCAACCAGCAGTAGATATTCATGTATTGCAAGGTGAGCGTCCAATGGCGACAGATAATAAGACATTAGGTAGATTTCAATTAGCGGATATTCCACCAGCAAGAAGAGGTGAGCCACAAATTGAGGTGACATTTGATATTGATGCGAACGGAATCATGAGTATTTCTGCAAAAGATAAAGCAACTAGTAAAGAGCAATCAATTAAGATTGAGTCTTCTTCAGGATTATCTGATGAAGAAATTGCAAACATGAAAGCTGAAGCTGAAGCAAATGCTGATGCGGATAATAAGAAGAAAGAAGAGGTAGATAAGCTGAATGGCGCAGATGCTTTGATTTTCCAAACTGAAAAACAACTAAGCGAATACGGAGATAAGATTCCTGCTGACAAAAAAGAGCCAATTGAAACTGCTTTAGCTGAATTAAAAACAGCATATGAGGCAAAAGATATGAGTACTCTAGATGCAGCTACAGAGAAATTGAATACTGTATTCCAAGCGGCTTCTCAAGAGATGTATGCTCAAGGTGACGAAGGTGCAGATGCACAGCCAGAAGGTGAAGCTTCAGAAGGAACTCAAGACACTGCGGATGCAGAGGATGTTGAGTTTGAAGAGGTGGAAGAAGAAGTAGAAGAAGAGAAAGAAGAAAAGTAATTTTTTTTATACTTAAGATTAACGAAAGTCCTCTCGGCGAAAAGCTGGGAGGACTTTTTTTGTTATTTTAAAGAAAAATTATTTAGATATGGGATTAGTAATAGGTATAGCATTACTCATTGGCATTTTTTCAGGGTTTTATAATGCAGCTCAAAAAAGGGGACTAACTCCTTGGGTTTGGGGAGTATTGTCAATAGTGTCTTGGTTTGGTAGTCAATTTTTTTTAGGCCTCATTTGGGGAATGTTGAATCCCAGAATTGGATTAGATGATGCCATTACAATTCTATTAGCCGGTCTCGGTATTTCTATTGTATCATTAATTGTTCTGTTTCAAATTCTTGTTGCTCAAGCTAAAAAGAAAGAAACGGCACCTAAACATGGAAATGATGAGATTATGGATGATACCGACTTTGATAACTTCTAATTGAATCAATGTTTGTAGTTGCAACAATAGCACTGATAGTCATTTTTGGCATCTTTTATAGTGCGGCTCAGAAGAAGGAGCTTATTCCATGGAGATGGGCAGTAATTGCTATTTCCACTTGGTTCTGGAGTCAGTTTTTATTAGCAATTTTCTGGTCAATTTGTGATAGCTCCATTCAGACTGGATCACAACCAAAAATCCTTTATGTCTCTGTTGGATTCTCTTCTTTAGCGCTGCTTATCTTATATCAAGTAATGAACTCCAAAGCCAACAAAAAAGGATTTGGAAAACAAGGGAATGACGAAATTATGGATGATACTTCTATAGAAGATCTATAAGCAATCGCTTATGATTCTATATTCAGTTTTAATCGGGTTTTAATTTGGCTTTTACAAGGCAGCAAAGAGACGAAAGTTAATTCCATTCGTCTGGATTCTTTTACCATATTTTGGAATATGGTTCTCCATTACAGCCAGCTTGGATTTATCAGAAGGCCATGATTTAAGTGAGAGTCTGGAGTTGATTAATAGGCCTTGGGAAGGAACGATTTATAAACTCATTTTGATAATTATATGTGAGCTAGTTCTTTACTTGATTCTAGAGTTCAGTGCTCGAAAACAGCTAGGATATAGTGGTAGGTTAAAGAATCAGGAAGACCAGGATATGCTCTAGATTTAAAGAAAAGAGTACAGCACATCTAAGTATTTATTTAATGTTTAATCTGTCATCATGCTCAGATCATAGTAGTCAAATACCCACATAATAGCAAAGATTGACAAGACTATGCTTACTGCCCACATAATGACATTTAAAACAGGGGTATTTCCCATTACTTGTGAGAAGTAGTCTTTGTCGTAACCGTTGGCATCATGGGCCGGAAAAATTATCATTGCAAGTCCTAGGCAACTCATAACAATTCCGCCTAAAAGGATTTTAGGAAACCAAACATTCCCAGTTGAAAGCGAAATCCAATTAATAATCAGAAAAACTACTCCGATTATGAGTAGGCCAATTCCAATTGCCCTTGTTGTTTTAACTTCAGCTGGCATTATCTATCTAAGTTTTTTTCTTCAAAAGTGACGTCTGAGTCTTTTCTGTAATGAATTCTATAATACACCAAACATTCATCTGCTCCATTCGCTAAAACAGCTTCTTCGGCTTCTTTCGCTATTCTCATCAATTCATCATATTCACCTTCCATAACAGTTTCAAAGGGTGTGATTTGATGTTTGATACCAGACCTTTGGATGACTTCGATAGCGTGATCTACTAAATCATAGGTGGCATGAGTTTTTGATTTTGGGACTATTTGTATACCTAAGGAAACTAAGTGCTTTGTCATGTTTCAAATTTAGAAATCAAATTTTAATTGATTGTTACTTGGTTTTGGTTTTTCAGCAGGAATTTCTTCGAAATTAGATAGTGAAATCCCTAATAAGCGTATTGATTTTTTGAAATCTTCGGCTAGAACTAATTCCTCAACAATAGGCATGAACACCTTGATGTCATTAGTGAGGTGGTCAATTGTTTTGCTTCTCGTAATTTGTTGAAAATCTGAGAACTTAACTTTTAGTGTGATGGTCTTCCCTTCTTTCTTGGATGATTGTAAGCGCTTTTCAATTGTTTGAGCTATCAGTTTGAGTTTTTCTATTGCAGCTTGATGTCCAATTAAATTCTCTGAATAAGTTCGCTCTGCACCAACAGATTTTCTCTCCCTGTGTGGTTTGACAATTGAATGTTGAATTCCTCTGACAATGTTGAAGTAGTGCTGACCTGATTTTCCAAAGTTGGCATTCAAGAATTCAAGAGATTGTTGTTTCAATTGATGACCATTAAATATTCCCCATGAATGCATCTTTTGAGCCGTTACTTTTCCCACACCAAAGAACTTTCCGATTGGCAATTGCTCTAGAAATTTTTCAACCTCATGAGGCTTTATAGTTTTCTGTCCATTAGGTTTATTGATGTCGCTGGCAACTTTGGCAGTGAATTTATTGATGGATATCCCTGCAGAGGCTGTCAGTCCAGTTGTTTCGAAAATCTTCTGCCTAATCTCTTTCGCTATTTCGGTTGCCGAATGATGATTGTGGATGTTTTCGCTAACGTCCAAAAAGGCCTCATCTAGTGAGAGAGGTTCAACGAGATCAGTGTATTGATGAAAGATGGTTCTAATCTGATCTGAAATCTCTTTATAGCGCTCAAATCTTGGTGGAACAAAGATAAGCTGAGGACATTTTCGTTTCGCCAATTTACCCGACATGGCAGACCTTACGCCATATTTTCTAGCTTCATAACTTGCAGCAGAGACAACGCCTCTATCTCCCCCTCCTCCTACGGCAAGCGGCTTACCTCTGAGTTCGGGGTCGTCAAGTGCTTCAACAGATGCGTAAAATGCATCCATGTCAACGTGAATAATTTTCCTTTCTTCTGCTGGTATGGTAGTCTCGGACAAAGCGCTTATCTTGTTCTGAAATTCTAATTTAATTTACGAATATTCCTCGGTTATTGATAATTATGAAAAGGTATTTATTCTATTTGTTTTTATTTTCGGCTCTGATTATGAGTTCATGTGGTACCTCAAATAATTTTCTACGCCAAAAATTCACCAATCTTAGTAAAATCAAGACCGATAAAGAGTCGATTAATCCAGAAGATGAGGTTTCAAATACATGGCTCATTGAAGTTGATGAGTTCGATTTAATTTTGAGCAGCTCTTCGAATGCGGATCTAAAGAATGAAGATGATCTTAAGGTAGACGAAAGAAATGAAATTGAGCCAAATGATCGTAAGAAAGACAACTTAGGTGAAAAACCAAGTATCATCTATTCGGATTCACCCAAAATACATTCGACCATTAGGGATGATGGTGATGAGGAGGATGAAGATGACAAATCGGAGATTGATTGGTTTCTATTGATCTATATTTTCTTTTTTGCAGTAGCTCTGGGATTCTTCATTACATCTATTGTCCTATTTTTTGACTGGGTTGCAGCCAGTTTCATCTTAGCCGCCCTAGGTCCGGCTGCGATTTTTGCAACCGTAGCAGCCGGCCTCTTTTTAATCCTTTTGATAATTGGAGCTATTGCAGGAGGAAACTTCGGACCGATAGCTAGCATCTCTAAATTTGGCTTGTATATTTCTTTCTTAATACCGGTCGTCTACACACTGGTTTTTATATTATCATAGGTTTACAAGTCAGCCAAGCTTGGTCCTTTATCAAATATTGCTGATGATTGAGAAGGATAGAATTGATTTAATTCAAGTTGTTCACCTTCTGCTTTAAAAGTGTATTTCAAAGTTGAAGCTTCATTTCCATACCATTGAATTATTACTAACAGGTCACTTCCGACTTCGTAATAATAATGTCCTTCAAAAATACTGATTTGATCATTTTTATCAATTTGATGGATCAAGACTTCACCCTTATTAAACTTGATGGTTTGTGTTGTTTCAGAATTTTCTGTGAACCAGATTCCTTCTAAATTAGTTTGAGCTGTTGCTGTGATGAAAGACATCACTAAGATGATTGTGCTAATTGTTTTCATGACTGTAAGTTTGATTGGTTTCTTAAATAACTTAGTGATAAATCTCTCTCGTGTCAAGTTTTATTTTCAGATAATTCTATATGAAAATCAGTGATAACTATCTATTGGGCGAATGTTAAACGGTTTAGGTGAGTTGTTTATTATTTATGCGTGCATAGTAAAATAAATTGTTCAAGTCAAAAAACAGTCCAATTATTACTTGAGATATAAAGGCCAAACCTTTTCAAGCTCTTTCTTGCTTCCGTTAAAAACATTTACATCCATATCAAAAGCTGTTCCGGGCACATTATAAGGACATTCTCCTGTCTTTTCACAGTTAATCTCACAAGAGAACTGCCAAAGAGTATAGTTACTCCAGCAATTTGAATTAAAGTCTGTCACTGTATTTTTAAATCTTGCATACCACAATGGACATTTAGCGAATGAGCTTTCACTCCCGTATTCTTTAGTAATTTGATTCAAGACATTGTTGTTGCAGTAGAGAAGAGGATATCTGCCGGTTACTTTGTGAACATAGTTGATGAATTTTTCAGCATTAGCCAAATCCATGAATTTGGGATTATTGACATCTTCTAAATCTAAAGAAATCAAGTCGGTCTCTAAATCTGAAATCTGTGAGAGATAAAATTTAGCCTGTTCAATTGGATCGCCAGACCTTCCTAAATGATAAGATCCCCATAGATAGCCATTACTTTTTGCGCTGAGCTCTCTTTCCTTATATCGAGAATCCAACCTTAAAGCTTCACTGCATTTATGAATGACGGCAACAACGTTACTATCCGCTTTCATTTTATCCCAATCAATTAGGTTTAGCCCATAGGCATCAATAATAATAGCGGGCTCGACACTTTTCCAAGGTTGACTGAACTCATTATCCAATCTAATAGAATCAAGAATGTTCTGATTTAAAGAGTCAGCAGATTGAGCAATTACAAACTGCGAAGTGATGGATAAAAGAATATAGAAAAATCTCATTAAATGAAAGGTACGAAATCTATATCGCCATTATTTATTGTTCATCAGCAAACCACTCAGCATAGCTTGTCGCGGTCTCTTGCAATTTCACATAACGAAGGGTGATATGATCAGGAAGCTTCGGTTTCACTTTATTTACCATATCAACCAACATGTTTTCAC
>JBLFXO010000164.1:0-8022 GCA_047609865.1 Arenicella sp. | reverse complement strand
CAAGGCGATCATGAAAAGGCGCTTGAATCATATTTTGAATGTTATGACATAGCTAAAAAGAGGTATCCTAAATCACAAGGTGGAGCTGCTAGTGGAATTGGACTGATTTTTAGAGTTATTGAAAACAATGAGAAATCAAAAGAATATTTTCAAGAAGCTTATCAATTAGGAAAGGTCTATAAAGACACAGCGGGCATATTACAATCGCTCAATAACCTCGGAATCATTGCGAAAAATGAAAATCATATTGAACTTTCTTTTCAGTATTACAATGAGGGGCTAGCACTAGCAATAGCTAATAAAAGTTTACGAAGAGAAGGTGAAATTTATTACAACCTCTCTGTTCTATATGACATGACTGGAGAAACAGAAAAAAGCTTTGAATTCATGGAAAAGTCTGCTGCGGTTACTCAGAAAATCGGAAACAAAAGAGGCGCAGCCTTGGATTACTATAGCTTGGGAAGCTATTACATAGATGACCACCAGTATGGAAAAGCGATAGATAGATTAGAATTAGCATTGGATTACGGGCTGGAATCTGGCTATATGGAATTAGTAATTGAAGTTTACAACGCTTTAGGAATTGCATATTATGGCAACAAAGAATTTGAAGAGGCATATGCTTGCTCCACTAGAAGCGCGGCTTACAAAGACTCACTTAATACAGGAACAACAAATAGCCAGGCCTTGCAATTAGAAAATGATCAGTTATTGGCAGAAATTGGAGTTCAAGACTCATTGGATAAAATCCAACGACAAAATCAAAGAGATTATGAACAAAAGCTTTCTGATGAAAAAGTAAAGTCAAGAGACCTTTTATTGTGGGCGTCAGCGGTTGTCATTTTATTGATAATTGGTGCATTTTACCTAGTGTTCAGAAGCCGTACTCAGTTAAAAGCAAAAAATAAAACAATTACCCATAGGAACAACCAAATTTTATTGCAAAAAGATGAAATTGAAGAACAGCACAATGAGATAAGGGATAGTATTAATTATGCCAAACGAATTCAGACGGCGCTGTTATCTGGAAATGACGAGTGGGATAAAATAGCCACAAACCACTATGTTTTATTCAAACCAAAGGATGTTGTGAGTGGAGATTTTTATTGGGCGCATCATTTTGAGAAAGAAGAAATCTCCGTTTGGGTGACTGCAGACTGCACTGGACATGGTGTTCCTGGAGCATTCATGTCAATGTTGGGAATAGGGTTTTTGAATGAAATCGTGATTGAGAATGGCATCAAAGACGGACCTCAAATATTGAAATCATTGAGGGAGAAAATTATCAAAGCCTTAGATCAAAAAGGAGCGAGCCATCAACAAAAAGATGGGATGGATTTAGCTCTATGTATTTGGGATAAGAAAACGAACAAACTTCAGTATACTGGCGCAAATAATCCTTTATGGATATTAAGGAATAGAGAAAATATTACAGAAGGTCACTTTGACAAAGTTATGATTCATGAGCCTTTTACTTATGGATTAATTGAGATTGCGGCTAATAAAATGCCTGTTGGATTCTATACTGAAGACCTTTCTGAATTTATTAGTCAGGAAGTTCAACTCCTTTTAGGAGATAGAATTATATCGTTTACTGATGGCTATGCCGATCAATTTGGAGGCGACAAGGGCAAAAAAATGAAGTATCGTCCATTCAAGAAGATTATTATTGAAGCTCAGCCAAAACCATTCAAGCTACACGGAGATATCTTGACTAGACACTTTGATGAATGGATTGGAGAGTTTGAACAGATTGATGATGTTTGTATAATAGGGATCAGTGTAGATTAATCTACTCACCGCTGGGAGAATAGTAATTACCTTCTCTCCAAAGTTCTATTTTCAGGAGGATACCGACATCATCATAAAAACACTTATTTCCGGTCCATAGTTTTCCATCTTTGAATTCACCTTCCATTTCGATTTCATCATTTTCATTGTAGAGCTTCTGTATCCTTTTGTCAATTATAGGGTCGTAATTCCCTATTGAATCTTGACTAATCTTCTCATTCTCGATACTATCTTAAAACAAACTATCAGAATGGTACTTACCTTGTTTCCAGATTTCAATTTTGATCAGGACACCATCAGAGTCGTATTTGTAGAGTTTACCTTCATAAAGTTTTCCTTTTCTGAAATATCCATCCATCCACAATTCGTCATTTTTATTATAAAGTTTGTTGTATCCGTCTGGGTCAAACAATGCTGGTGGAATTCTCACGGGAGGAGAAGGAAGTGGGTGAGGATTGACTTTGAGGTCACAGGGTCTTTTTCTTTCAGAAATACCTTCGTTTCCAATTGGAATAGAATCCTGTAAATTACAGTTGTCTTCATATTGCATTGGATTTGAGGCTTTCCCTTCATCATCATAACCCACCACTTTCTGAACACATCCGGAGTAATAATAGGTATACAATTTACCTCTTAAGACCCCATCAATTCTGATTACATCCAATTGTTTTCTCAAAATAGTATCGGTCGGGTCACAGTTTTCGTAATAATAGATACTGCGTCCATCTTCTTTTCCATCCTTATTGAAATTCCTTGTTTGCACTAAGGTTCCATTTTGATGATACTTTAAGAAACCATTAATTTGCTTTCTCTCCCTGAACTCACCATTTTCCTTCTTGTTTCCATTCTCCCAATATTTGGTGTAAATCCCATCAGGCCTACCATTCGTGTAAGTTGCCGTCATCCGCTTATTTCCATTTGGGAAGTACTTTATATACACTCCGTCCTTTCGATTATCAACGTATTTCCCTTCTTCTACTTTGCAGTTATCGCAGTGCCCTTTTTCAGGTTTTAGATGGCCAGTAATTATCCAATAACCCTGCTTTTTGCCCTCAGCATCTTTTTGATTCAAAGTATCAGATTGCCCAAATGATGACAAACCGAAAATGAGCGATATGAGAAAAAGACTATATCTGCCCATCTGAATGATATTTACCACTTTTCCAAATTTCTACTTTGAGAAGAATACCATCTGAATCATATTTATAGAGTTTTCCATTCCATAACCTACTTCTTCTAAACTCTCCATCCAGCCACAATTCATCATTTTTATTGTACACTTTATTATAGCCTTCTGACTTAAATATTGCCCCACCTTTCGTGACGCACATTTCACCTCTGGGGCCACCTTCCCCTTCGGTATTCACAATATATTCTTCGCATTCTTTTGAACGCTCAAATTCTTCCTTTGTAAGCATATGTGCTAGAGTATCAAATATTATTTTAGTTCGTAATTCTTTGCATTGATAGTACCAAAAAGCGTGAACTTCTACTCCTACACGCCAGGCCGAATACTCTAAGGTGGAATCAGAGAAAAAATATTTTATAGTATCACCAAATTCCAATTCAGCTATCGACTTTTGCTCAAGATTTCCAAACTTATCTCGTTTACGTTTTTTGGTTCCGAATCTAGATTTATTATGATTACAATCATCATTGAATAATTCGTAATTTGATCTGCACTGGGTGTCAAAATTTCCCATTTCCATCACGCAACCAGATTGATAGAACTTTTTATAAAACCCATTTGGTCTATTATTAACATAGGTTCCTTCTAGCCTCACTCCTCCTTCAAGATAGTATTTGTGCCAAGTTCCGTTTTTTCTATCATCCAAATATGTCCCTTCTTCTATTTTGCAAGAAGCACAATAGCCTTTTTCAGGCTTCATTTCTCCCGTGATGATCCAAAACCCTTGTTTTTTTCCCTGGGCATCTTTTTGGTTCAAAGTATCTGATTGCCCAAAAGAAGACAAACTGAAAAGGAGTGATATGATGATTAGATTATAGTACGCCATCAGAGTGATATTTACCGTTTTTCCAGATTTCTACTTTCAAAAGAATGCCGTCTGAATCATATTTGTAGTATTTGCCATTATAGAGAAGATCGTTCTTAAATTCTCCGTCTAAAACAATCTCATCATCTTTATTGTAGAGCTTGTTATATCCGTTAGGCTTAACCTTTTTTTGATCTCTGGCCACTCCAAAAGACAAAGAAGGGGGATAAATGGTATCTGACACTTCTCCTTCTAACCAAGTTTCTAAGAATAAGTATGCACATTCTTCATTATACACGTACTTTTTACCCGTCCAAGGTTTACCCTCTTTCATCTTCCCCTCAAACTCTACCTCTTCACAATCGTTATAGGTATGAGACCATCCCATCCTGTCTCTATACAAATTTGCAAGATTGGTGCTATCGTAATCAACAACATATTTAATTCCGCAGCCAGTCCCAGACCCCCAACCATGAGGCGGTTGTCTTCTATTTCCCTCAACAATCCCGTTTTCTTTTTCAAATTCAAATTGGATTGTTCCTTTCAATGAAATTAAAGTATCACAGTCATCAAAATAATAACTCACACATCCATCTTCTTTACCTTCATCATTGTAAAATTTTTGGACTGCTATGCAACCCGATTCATTATATCTTATATAAACTTCTTTTTGCCTTCCGCCAATAAATTTTCCAACTTCCATGAGCTGACCACTGGAATAGAACTTTTGGTAATCTCCGTTTGGTCGATTGTTCTTGTACATCCCTATTAGTCTTTCATGACCATTCTTATGATATTTGCTCCACACCCCATTCTTTCTGTCATCTTTATAAATACCGGCCTCATATCTACAGCTATCACAAAATCCTTTTTCAGGTTTCATTTTACCGCTGATTATCCAAAACCCCTGCTTTTTCCCTTCCGCATCAGTAAAATTTAGGGTGTCAGATTGCCCATGCAAATTATTTGCAAGCAGAATAAATCCGCTTATTACTGAGAGTAATTTGAGCATGACGAGGGTTATTTGTGGATAGGCCTTTAGGGATCAACATCCACCAACCTATTAACAAGAAACCTATTCTAGCACTCCGTCAGAGTGATATGCTCCGTTTTTCCAAACTTCTATTTTCAATAAGATTCCGTCTAAATCATATTTGTACAGCTCACCATTCCAAAGCTTACCACTTTTGAACTCCCCATCCATCCATAATTCATCATCACTATTGTATAATTTATTGTACCCATCTCTGGTATATTTTTTACCATCCTTGATGATACCAGCTTGTCCAGAAGGACCTCCATTTCCTTTTTCAACTTTGATTCCTTTCTCAGGATTAACACGGTCTTTATTTACTGGAGTTCCTGGTTTACCTGATGCATCATAAGCTATTTCTTTCTTCACATCTCCATTAGGAAAGTAAGTTGTTGCAGTACCTTGAATAATCCCATCTTTTTTGGTCATTTCCATTTGTAAAGATCCATCTTCATAGAAGAATTGAACCAATCCATCTTCTTTTCCGTTTGCATTGAATGTTTTCTTCTGAGTAATGATTCCGTCAGCATTTTGGATAACAAAATCACCAGATTGCTTACGTTCGTGATAAGTTCCTTGCTCTTTCAATGTTCCGTTCTCATGGTACTTCTCATACTTTCCGTTCGGCTTTCCACCCTTGTAGTAAGCTATGAGACGAGGAATTAGGCCATCAGTGTAATACTTAGACCACTTATCTTCTTTACGGTTGTTCACATATTCGCCTTCTTCCACTTTACAAGTTGCGCAATGACCTTTCTCTGGTTTTGTATCGCCAAAAACAATCCAATATCCAGTTTTTTGACCTTGTGCAGTCTTCTTATTTTCTTGGCTAAAAGACACTTGCGCGCTTCCAATGATCAATAAACTTAGTGTGAAAACAAATATTCTGTTCATAATTGCCAATAAGGTACAAAAAAATCTGAGACCTTACAAGTAGTAATTCAAACCGAAACCTAACTGATAGAAAAGTCGGCCAGCGTTAATATTTGCGCCCGAAAACTGAACTTCATAACCCACCTTTGCATTCAAATCAACCGTAATATTCTTGAGAACAGGCCCTTCAGAAAGACGTGCCTCAAACTTAATTGGAACGTAGGGAGTGAAATAATAGAGTGAACTAAGACTAACGGAATTATTCAATGAGTTAGCCAAAGTCATTGAATAAACAGTCCCTTGGGTGCCTATTCCGCTAGTAGAGGGCTTCACCCAAGCTGGTTGACCCATTTGATCATATAATGCAGTCGTAAAATAAGTATCATGCTTCAAGTAAAGCTTATTCTCTACAGCAAATTGACCTAAAAGACCAACACCAATGGCAAAGCCAGACTTCTCTTCTGTCGACATCCAAAACTCAGTGAATAAGCCAATATTTTTGACCTCTGTGGAGTATTCGGTATCTATCCGATAAAGAGAATCTGAAAAATATAAATCCGTATTATTTCCTTGGGTTACCCAAACGCTATCTCCTCTTGCAGTGTAGTTTTCAGTGAAGGAGTATGTCAAATTTTGACCATTTGAAAATGTTGATCCGACATTTAAATTGAATCTTTTAAAGATGAGTATTTTTATTTCTTTGAGGATTCTAAATTGGGCTGTAGCACTCACAAATTGTCTCGAATAAAGTTTGTCAGAAGTTATTTCACCGGCTGACGCATTTTCAACGAAGAAATCGCTTGCATTCACAGTAGTTTTGAATTCAGAATACATCATGGATGAAGGTTTCATGATTTGTAGACCAACACCAATATTAAATGCCTCCAACGTTTTCATCTCTTCTTGTGAGAAGGAATTAAATGAAATGAAGAACAGAATGATGCCGAATAATTTCATACAATCAACCTTAGGGTCTTAATAAATAACAAGAAAGAGCGCCACTTATTGCCTAAAACTGGATAATTTTGAATCTCAGGTCTTATTATGATAGAAGAAAACATCAGCTTACAGGCGTTCAATACTTTTGGATTAGATGTCATTGCCAAGCGATTCGCGGCATTTTCATCTATTGATGATTTGAAGAAATTGCTATCAGAAAATAAAAATGAGGCCCTTCTTATTTTAGGAGGAGGAAGTAATCTTTTGCTCACGCAAGATGTTTCTGCCTTGGTACTAAAGAATGAACTGAAAGGAATATCCATCATTTCTGATGATGATGACTCCACTCTAGTTAAGGCAATGGCTGGTGAAGAATGGCATAGTTTTGTGATGTTTGCTGTTCAAGAAGGGATTGGTGGAATAGAGAACCTATCTCTTATCCCTGGTAGTGTTGGAGCGGCACCTATGCAAAACATTGGAGCGTATGGTGTCGAGATAAAGAATGTTTTTGAATCTCTTGAGGCCTTAGAGATAAGTACCGGAGAAGTAAAAACCTTCACGGCAGAGCAATGCCATTTTGGATACAGAGAAAGCGTATTTAAGCGTGACTTAAAAGGTCAATACGTAATTATTTCAATGACATTGAGATTATCTAGAAAATCAAAATTAAACACCTCATATGGCGCAATTGAAGGTCGTCTTTCAGAAATGGGAATTGAAAATCCATCTATCAAAGATGTTTCGGATGCAGTGATTTTTATTCGCCAAACAAAACTGCCCGACCCAAAAGAAATCGGTAATTCAGGAAGTTTCTTTAAGAACCCAGTGATTACGAAGGCTCAATTTGAAGTTTTGAAATCAAAGTTCCCTGAAGTTGCCAATTACCCTATTGATGAAAATCATGTTAAGATTGCCGCAGGCTGGCTCATAGACCAGGCCGGATGGAAAGGTAAAACTATTGGAAGCTATGGAGTTCACAAAAATCAGGCTCTTGTTTTAGTAAACTATGGAGGAGCTAAGGGTCAGGACATCTATCAACTTTCTGAAGACATCATGCAAAACGTGAAGGAGATTTATGGCATTGAATTGGAGCGGGAAGTGAATGTGATTTAGAGTTTTAGACCGCTCATTCTTCACTGTAAGTTATCAAATCGCAGACCCGGCACTTCGAGAGCCTCAGTGACCTATCCTAGGTTATCACTCATCACCCATAACTCATCACCTATAACTCATAACTCATAACTCACAACCCATCATGCAAAACGTGAAGGAGATTTATGGCATTGAATTGGAGCGGGAAGTGAATGTGATTTAGAGTTTTAGACCGCTCATTCTTCGCTGTAAGTTATCAAATCGCAGGCCCGGCACTTCGAGAGCCTCAGTGACCTATCC
>JBLFXO010000163.1:0-8026 GCA_047609865.1 Arenicella sp. | reverse complement strand
CGTGCAACAAAGAAGAAGTTAAAGTTGGAAATGAATATTCTTATGATGGATTAACCGTGAAGTTTAAGGATTATGGTGATTCCAGGTGTCCTTCAGATGTCCAGTGTGTAAGTGCAGGGTTAGCTGTAGGCTACTTCGAAGCTGACCTTGAAGGAGAAACTGAAGTTTTCGAAATTGCTGTTCCAGGTGCCGACACCATCTTTAATTATGAAGTGAGATTGCATGATATATATCCTTATCCAACTTCGAAAAATAGCGGAAAAAAACGGGAGGCAAAATTAACAATTACCAAATTATGAAGAACTTAACTATACTAGTGATGCTATGTTTCTCTGTTGTTGCACATGCCCAAAAGAAAAGTGTGATCAAACTGAAAAACGGATCTGAAATCAAAGGTCATATTATAGACACGAATGAAAACGAGACCAAAATTGAAACCAAAGATGGATCAGTTTTCGTTTTCAAAAGTGAAGAAATTGCCGGTATAGAAGAGTCTTTACTCAAGGTCAGCGGTAAGGGCGTTTATACAAGAGCAAGTCTTGGAATGTTAGGGGGAGAACAATTTTCCCCCTCGTTCCAATTAGCTAACGGATATTCATTCAACGCGAACTGGGATTTAGGATTGTTGCTTGGAGCTGAAAAAGTGGTAGGTAGTTGGTATGTGCCGGTAATGGTGAATGGGAGATACAACCTCTTAAAAAGACCAAATACACCTTTCCTTGACATTTCAGCTGGATACCAAATGCCTCTTCAAAACTGGGAAAATGACAAGGGTGGATTTACCGGTGGAGCATCTTTAGGATTCTCCAGATTAGTAGGTGATCGAATTGGCTTATCTACAAGCCTTGGATACCGATATGGTTATTTAGTAGAAAATAGTAATTGGTGGGATGATTTTGTGACTATCCGCCAAATAAATAGATTTGATTTGCGTTTTGCAATTACCTTTAAATAGTTAGGATATGAAAATTTTCTTCATCATCATAATTTCAATTTTGAGTTTATCTACTAATGCTCAGATTGAGAGTGAAAAGAACCTTTATTGGGCTTTGAGTACTGGTTATTTGACTGGGTTTGCGGCAAACTCTCCATCTGTGCAACTTGAAGGAGGGATTGAATTAGGTCAACATCTGCAGTTGGGGCTCATTACTGGTGCTGAGAATGTGTGGGGAGGATGGCATATCCCAATATTGGTCCGCTCAAAACTTAATCTGTTAAAACAGAAAAACACCCCATTTTTAGATACAAAGTTGGGTTATTTAGCCTCACTTCGCAAACCTAAGACCGGAGGCGCTTTCACTTGGGGAGGAAGTTTGGGGTACCATTATGGACTCTTCAAAAAGGTTGGCTTAGAGGCCAGTGTAGGATATCGGTTGGAATATGCAGCCAATGAAGATGGCTTGTTCATGAGTTGCGCAAACTTCAACCAAATAAATAGATTTGATTTGCGTTTTGCAATTACCTTTAAGTAGGTGATTGGCGCGATCAAGAGTTATTA
Organism: Arenicella sp.; assembly: GCA_047609865.1. Lineage (GTDB taxonomy): Bacteria > Bacteroidota > Bacteroidia > Flavobacteriales_D > Crocinitomicaceae > Paracrocinitomix. The sequence goes on along the minus strand of JBLFXO010000163.1, from coordinate 6,528 downwards.
ATTTTAAAATGATACTTATAAGTTGTACTTTACTTTTTAAAATCAGGTTAAACTTGACCCTATAGCGGATTACAAGACATATTCAGATCAGCAATTAGTTGCTGAATGTTTGAAGAATAATCGACAAGCACAGCAGGAATTATATCTTAGATTTTCATTCATGATGAATGGAGTTTGCCTGAGATACGCCGCGAATCAAGCTGAAGCCGAAGACATCCTTCAAGATTCGTTTATAAAAGCTTTCAATAGCCTGGATAAATATTCAGGTCAAGGAGCTTTGGGAGGATGGTTGAGAAAGATCACAGTAAACACCGCCTTAGAGCAGTATCGAAAAAATAAGTCACTGAAAAATTTAAGCATCTTGGTAGATGTGAATGAAGCCAACTTAGAAGTTGGAGACAGCGCAATTGAAAATCTTGAGTTAGAAGATTTACTGAGCAAAATTCAAAAACTACCAAAGGGCTTTAGAACAGTGTTTAACCTTTACGCAGTTGAAGGGCACACACATAAAGAAATTGGAGAATTACTGGGGATTTCGTCAGGAACCTCAAAATCGCAATACAGCAGAGCTCGATTAATTTTAAGACAAATGATTGAAAGCGAACATGCTGTAGAGCAAAAAAACTTGACATATGCAAAATAGCAGTCAGATGGGTGGATTAGGTGAAAAGTTTGAAGGGTTCGGAGCAGCTCCTTCAGATGCTTTATGGGGAAATATTGCCGGAGCTTTAGACGAGAAAAAGTCTAAAAAAGGATTCTTCTGGTGGTGGGTAGGTAGTGGCTTAGCTGCCGTACTTTTAGTTTCTGCCGTGATTTATAATTCATCAAATAATGACATCCAAAATGAAAACCCATTATTAACACACTTAGAAACTCCATCTTTAGAACCTGAGATGAAGTCTTTAAATTCAAATGCTGATTATGATTCGAGAATTGAAAGTTTGATCAAAAGCGAAATTAGTATTAGTGACAATTACTCTTCGACTTATTCTAACAAGACTGATTTGAATTCAAGGAATACTCAGAAAAATGATGTCAATCTAGATAAACTAATAGATAAATTAAATCTTCCAATTAACACTCATCCGAAACAGATATTGTCTAATAATCCTGATGAATTTGCACACTTGATTCCTGGACCACAAAGATCTTTAGTTTCTTTGATGGATAAGATACCCAATACAAAAACTGATTTAATCAGTCCAAATCTTTTTCACCCAGAACTAATGAACTGTGGAGATATTGGTGAAAGGTATAACCGACCTTGGGAATTAGGTTTCAGAGTTGGATACTTTACCGATTTCAGAAACACTGTTGCTGCTGAATACAATGGCTCAGCTATTGTTCTTGCTGATTTACCACAAGAGACGAATACTTATATTCCCGGTTCTGAAGTTTCAATTCCGGATAGTTACACAAGTAATTCAAATTTCTTTACTCCAATAGGTTATAACGGCTCAGTTAGTAAAAACATCAATGTTGATTTTACGATTGGAAAGTACATTGGCCACAGATTAACTGTGAATTCAGGAATCAATTTTTCTCGAACTGCTTACGAAACGGCTTATTCTTCATATGCAGTTTCATATGCTAAAACTAAAATTACCTCCTTGGCAATTCCAATTGGTATAGGCTTTGATTTTATCAAACGAAGTCGATACAAAATGAGATTAGGAGTGGCTCTAAACAATGAGTTCTCGGCTTATGAAAATTCTAACTCAGTTTACGTATCCGGACCCCCAACTTCAAGAAACGGTTTCACAACAGGTTATTCGGCTTCTACAGATTTCAGCATCAATAATTTGTTTCAATTACGTAAAGGATTGTATTTATCAGTCGCTCCAACCTACAGAATGTTCTTGACTCAAAACATCAAGGCAGAGAATCTGCTGATAGAGAAGAATCATTGGGTAGGTGGAACTCTAGGTTTAATTTGGTCACTTTAATAGAGGCATGAGAGTTCTAAGTTTACTAATATTATGCTGTCTTATCTTCTCTTGCAGAAAAGAAGACGTCAACGATTTGGATGTCCCAAATGATTATGGGGTTGACGTAAATAATGATGGGATAATGGATTTTGAAATTTATTACTAAAAAGTTCAAACATTAGACATTCCTGTTTCAGGCGCTGAGACTACTGTAATGCTTCGTGCTTTGAATAGTAATAAGGTGCAAATGCCTAGTCAATATAACTCGTATTGGTTTGATATTGGCCATGAGATTCGTCAATCTGATGGCTGGATTCATAATTCAGTTGACCTTGGTTCGATTAACTATGAGAATAAGAGATGGGGAAAGGAATGGTCTCGAAACCCAATCTTAGGTGATAAAGGATATATTCCAATTAGTATGGATGCCTCTCTAAGTATTATCGGCTGGATTAAGTATTCATTCTCTAAAGAAGAGGGCACTGTTTCAATTCTAGAAAAGCAGTTTACAACAGAAGACGAGCTAATTATTGAATAAAAGTTGATATTTCTAAACCGTTTTAGATTTCAAAAAATGAAATTAGTTTAAATTTTATTTGAAACTAAAGAAAAAAATTACTCAACTTTGCCCCGCAATGAAAGCACTATCAATTATAACTATTTCAATTTCTGTCATCATTATTATGATGTAGCGGATGGCTTAGGATATAATTAAAAAATATTTACACTAAACCATCCACATTTGCTGGATGGTTTTTTTTTGGACTAAAATGAACTTAGGATTTAACATTATTATCATTTCAATTATTGTCATCATTCCAGATGAGCAACAGTGAGAGGTATAGATATAAACTAAATATTAACCAAGCCCTTCTCACAAAATGAGAAGGGCTTTTTTTTTGACTAAAATTATGTATTACACAAATGAAACAGTTGTTTATCACAACAGAAGATGGGAAAAGGCAAAAGATGCTTCAGCCGGAATGTACAATCAAACCATGCATTATGGTAACGGTGTTTTCGAAGGTATCCGATCTTATAAAACTGAAGATGGTGTCAAAATATTTAAAGCGAAAGAGCACTTTCAAAGACTTTTAGCTTCTGCTGAAAAGATGCACATTAAAGTAGACTTCAATGTTCAAGAATTAGTTGACTTGGCATACGAGCTCCTCGAAAAAAACAACTTGGAGGATGCTTATCTCCGTCCGCTCTTTTATCTAGGTGAGAACATGACACTTGAACCAGTAGAAGATGTTGGTTTCTTTATGTGCGCTTGGGAATGGGAGAATTACTTAGGATCGAAATTATTGACAACGACACTTTCTCCATTCACACGCCCTCATCCAAAGTCATGTCATATAGATGCAAAAACTGTTGGCCACTATACCAATTCAATATTGGCTTCTACTGAAGCTAAGCAAAGAGGTTTTGATGAAGCACTGCTTTTAGACGTGAATGGATATTTGGCTGAGGCACCTGGTGCAAATCTATTCTTTGAAAAAGACGGAGTTCTCTGCACGCCTTCATTAGGTCATATCCTTCCGGGCATAACAAGACAAACAATCTTAGAGTTGGCAAGAGAGCTAAAATTACATGTTCAAGAAGGACAATTTAAAGTCTTAGATCTAAAATCTGCAGATAGTGCCTTTTTTGTTGGTACAGCAGCTGAGGTTGTTGGCTTAAAATCTTTAGATGAATATGAATTCCCTTTGAATTGGGAGAACTCTTTAGGATATGATTTGTCGCATATGTACAAACAGAGAGTTTCAAAAAGAGAATACAAACATTTTGAATTTGTTTAATCATGGTTAAGAATAGATATAGCAAACAGCTAACAGAAGATATAACTAACCCTGCCGCAAGAGCAATGCTTCATGCAATAGGTCTAGATAAGGAAGATTTGAAAAAAGCTTTCGTTGGGATTGGAAGCACGGGATACGAAGGTAATCCTTGTAATATGCATCTCAATGATCTTGCTCTAATAGTCAAGAAAGGGGTGCAGGATACAGGTGAAAATGGTCTCATTTTTAATACAATTGGTGTCAGTGATGGCATATCCATGGGAACATTCGGAATGAGACATTCACTTCCTTCGAGAGAGATAATAGCTGATTCAATGCAAACGGTTGTCGAAGGAATGTCGTATGACGGATTGGTAACAGTTGTTGGCTGCGACAAGAATATGCCGGGCGCATTGATGGCAATGATCCGTCTAGATCGTCCATCAATTTTGGTTTACGGTGGTACAATCAATTCGGGATGCCATGCAGGCAAAAAGTTAGACATAGTTTCAGCTTTTGAGGCGCATGGACAAAAAGTGGCCGGAACAATAGATGACGCTGAATTTGAAGCTGTAGTTGAAAAAGCTTGTCCAGGTGCTGGCGCATGCGGCGGAATGTATACAGCTAACACTATGGCCGCTGCAATAGAAGCTTTGGGTATGTCATTGCCTTACAATTCCTCAAATCCAGCTTTGAGTGATGACAAAAAACTAGAATGTGAAACTGCTGGTGAACAAGTCGTAAAGCTTCTGGAATTAGATTTAAAACCTTCAGATATCATTTCTAAGAAATCATTAGAAAATGCAGTTACTCTTGTAGTTGCTTTGGGTGGATCTACCAATGCAGTTCTTCACTTTTTAGCAATCGCAAAAACAGCAGAGATAAAATTCACTTTAGAAGACTTTCAGAGAATAAATGATAAAACGCCATTCTTGGCAGACTTGAAACCTTCAGGCAAATACTTGATGGAGGATGTTCATAGAGTAGGGGGAGTACCAGCAGTTTTGAAGTACCTCCTAAGTAAGGGAATGTTGCATGGTGAATGTCTCACCGTGACTGGTAAAACCTTGGCTGAAAATTTAGCAGATGTTAAAGATTTATTAGAAGGTCAAGATGTGATACTTCCGCTTGAGAATCCTATAAAACAAACTGGTCACTTAAGCATCCTTAAAGGAAATTTAGCTCCTGAAGGATCTGTAGCAAAAATCACGGGAAAAGAAGGATTGAAGTTTCAAGGAAAAGCCAAAGTTTATGAAGGTGAATTTCTCGCCAATGATGCTATAGCAAGAGGAGAAGTTGAAAAAGGAGATGTGGTAGTCATAAGATATGAAGGCCCAACTGGCGGACCAGGAATGCCAGAGATGTTGAAGCCAACATCAGCCATAATGGGAGCTGGATTAGGAAAAGATGTAGCTCTGATAACTGACGGCAGATTTTCAGGTGGAACTCATGGGTTCGTAGTTGGACACATTGCTCCCGAAGCTCAATTAGGTGGGCCAATCGCATTAGTTCAAAACGGAGACCTCATAACAATCGATTCTGTTTCAAAATTAATAGAATTTGAGGTAAGCGAAGAAGAATTGGAATCGAGAAAACAAAAGTGGAAAGCGCCCGCTTGGAGAGTGAAAAACGGATCGCTTTTCAAGTTCGCTAAAAATGTATCATCAGCATCCGAAGGATGCACAACAGATAGATAAGATGAATGAATTAGTAGAGAATAAAACAAGCCAGACAAAGGTTAAAACAATGACAGGAGCTCAAGCAGTTGTTCAATCACTTCTTTGTGAAGATGTTGATTTGATATTTGGATATCCTGGTGGAGCAATAATGCCAGTTTATGATGTACTTTATGATTTTCAGGAAGAGTTAAGGCATGTTTTAACCAGACACGAGCAAGGTGCCATTCATGCCGCTCAGGGTTTTGCGAGAGCCACTGGTAAAGTTGGTGTGTGCTTGGCAACATCCGGTCCTGGAGCTACGAACCTGATAACCGGAATCGCTGACGCTCAAATAGACTCAACACCTTTGGTTTGTATAACAGGGCAAGTTCACAGTCACCTTTTGGGTACTGATGCTTTTCAAGAAACAGATGTCGTTGGAATCTCAATGCCGGTAACTAAATGGAATATCCAAGTGACGAAAGCTGAAGACATTCCTTGGGCAATAGCGAGAGCGTTTTATGTGGCGAAGTCAGGAAGACCAGGGCCAGTTTTAGTGGATATAACGAAAGATGCTCAGTTTGGAGAAGTTGAATTTGAGTATGAGAAATGTAATTCAATAAGAAGTTATGTTGCGCAGCCAAAAGTTGATCTGCTTCAAGTGAAGGAAGCTGCTGAACTAATAAACAATGCTAAAAAGCCATTGGTTTTATTGGGTCAAGGAGTGCTCTTGGCAGATGCTAAAGAAGAATTCAAAGACTTCATAGAGAAGGCCGATTTACCCACAGCTTGGACAATAATGGGATTGACAGCTTTAGAAACTGAACATCCATTAAATGTTGGCATGCTCGGGATGCATGGAAATTACGCTCCCAATAAATTAACCAATGAATGTGATGTTTTAATTGCCGTGGGCATGAGATTTGATGACCGTGTCACTGGTGATTTAAATAGATATGCAAAACAGGCAAAGGTTGTTCATCTCGAATTGGACCCAGCTGAAATAAATAAGAATGTAAAGGTTGACGTTGCTGTTTTAGGAAACTGTAAAGTGAGTTTGAATCTACTTACAGATGCCTTAAATCCTGCCAAGCATTCTACTTGGAAAAATGAATTTGAAAAGCTTAAAGTAGAAGAATTTAATAAGGTCATCAATGACGA
>JBLFXO010000162.1:0-8027 GCA_047609865.1 Arenicella sp. | reverse complement strand
CAGTAGTCACCGTCTTCTCTTGCATAGCCTCTAACAAAGCGGCCTGCGTTTTAGGAGGTGTACGGTTAATCTCATCTGCCAATATGATATTAGCAAAAATTGGACCTTTGATGAATTTGAAATTTCTTGATTCATCTAGTATCTCAGAACCTACAATATCTGAAGGCATTAAATCTGGAGTAAACTGAATTCTCTTGAAAGAAAGTCCTAATGAATCTGAAATAGTTTGAATAAGTAATGTCTTCGCCAATCCAGGAACTCCTACAAGCAAACTATGTCCATTTGAAAAGACAGACATCAAAACTTGCTGAACTACCTCATCTTGTCCAACAATCACTTTGTGGATTTCTGATTTTAGCTCATTATATTTATTTACGAGTAAGTCTACTCCTTCTTTGTCTGATAGTTCTTCCATAGTCTTGTTTGCGAATAGTAAATTTAATCAAAAGACTTCTATTTTAAATGACTTTAACCATTATTTATGAATGACTTCTATTTAAGTAAGTCGATATTACCTGAAGTAGTTTTAGCTTTCGCTTTTTTGCCACCCAACATGAAACCAAAAAATGCACCTACGATTCCTCCAACAATATGAGTTGAATGTGCTACTTGATCTTCAGTGAAGGTTCCTAAAACCTCTTTTCCAATGTACACCAATACGATTAACACGAATGTGAGCGGTATTTCTTTATTTTTGAAGTTAACCAATGAGACGAGCAATATGAGCATGAATACTATTCCACTTGCTCCTAATAATCCCGAATTTGAAAATGAGAGATGAATTATTCCCGTAATAACAGCGGTTGAAAACATCATAATGATGAGATTCTTTGCGCCATATTTTTCTTCGACAATTGGACCTAACAGCAAAATAAATGCAAGGTTTCCCATGAGGTGTTCCATGCTTCCATGTCCTAATGCATGTGAGAAAATTCTGAAATACCAGGCTGGATTTCCCATGTCCCAATTGGGCATGAGAACAAACATATCTGCAGACATATTTAGTGATTGCAGCAAATAGACTCCTGCGCAAAGAGCAGAAAAAACTAGAATTACCGGAGAGTTAAAAGTTAGTTTCATTTTTCTTTTTAATAAGTATTGAACCAAGTAGAATCATTGATTAGGTCAGTTCAGATTTTAAAAGCAAAAAAATACGCAGAATTCTTCTATTTTTGCCCCATGATGGTGAAATTTAAACTAGATCGTATTCTCAATGCCAGATTTACTTTCATAATTATTTTCTTAATGGCATTTTCTTCTCAAGCGCAGATCGTGTCAGGAGATGTTGGAAATGCCGAAGACAAGAAAGAAAAAGACAAGAAAGAGAAAAAAGAAAAGAGAAATACCGATCGAGATAGTCTTACTGGTACCACTTACTATCTAACTGGTTTATACAACTTAGGACACCGCACGTTCAACGATAGGTCTGTGTTTGGTACATATGATACTTGGAATGATCAGACACCAGGACATTCAGGAGGAATCACTCTTGGATTATTGATCGAACTGAATAACTTCTTAACGCTTGATATGGGTTTCTCCTATTACGGACATAGAGAGAATTACAATTTTGAGGATGAATTTTCTGATTCCACTTATTTTTTCTCCAATACATATATGCAAATTGGTGTTCCAATCAAATTGAGATATACGTATGGTTCCAAATTTCAAGTTTTTGGATTTGCTGGTCTTACTCCTTCAAATTTACTAAATGTGAGATTTAATGAGTCGTATACAACGAAATCGGGACTGTCTAATATTAGTGAAACAGCTGTTTTAAAAGAGAAGCTTTCTATTTTTAATGTGATGGCTACTGCAGGTTTTGGATTAACTTATAATTTAGATTGGGTGGGCTTCACTCTTTATCCTGAATTCAGATATAACTTGATTAACACATATGATCCTAAAGCGAGACCCGTAGATCATCACATGTATGGTTTAGGTATTAATGCAGGCTTGACCTTGAGATTCTAGTATCTTAATTTCTCAACTAGCTTAGCCAATTGAGGTAAGAGCATTTCTTTTTCATTATTATTGATAATGAAATCTGACAGTGGGATCTTTTGTTCATCTGTCCATTGAGCATTCATTATAGCTTCAACATCTGAGTATGAAATGTCATCTCTTTTCATTACCCTTTGAATTTTAAGATCTTTGCTAGCTGTGACCAAAACCATTTTGTCATAAGCCTCATGAGCTCCCGTTTCAAATAGAATAGCGGCTTCATTGAATATATACTCTGAATTTGATTCTTCTGCCATCTCCTCAAATGCTCTCCGAACTTTTGGATGAACAATTTGATTCATTCGTTCTCTGAGCGAATCGTCATTGAATAGGAGGGTTGAAAGATGTTTTTTGTTGAGAGAGCCGTCAGGCTGGTAAGCTTGTTTACCAAATAGAGTTTTGATTTCAGTAATGGCTTCACTAGAGGAAACCATAATGTCTTTGGCAATCTTATCTGAATAAAAAACGGGATAACCCATGGCATGTAGCATTCGGCAAACATAAGATTTACCCGAACCTATACCACCGGTGATCCCGATCGTTATAATGTTTTTCATCACGCCCAGCGCGAAATGCTAATTTTAGATTTCTTCTACTTCAATCATTTTGAAAGGAAGGTCGATAATCGCTTGGTAATCTTCACCAGCTTCTTCCATATCCTCATCATCTTCTTCAAAGTACCAGTTCACCTTAACTTCAGTGTTACCAGCATTCAATTTCTCCAATTGCTTGAATAAATCAAGAATACATTTAGATGAAGAAGTATTGAAGTATTCTAACTTCACATCAACAATAGTATTCGGCTTAGGAGATCCAGCATATCCATCAATCCAATCGTTCAAAGGTTTGTAAAACTCAATTGAGTTTTCAGGAATTGATCTTCCTTTTAATTCCAAAACTCCGTTTTCGCTATCAAAACTTACCGTTGGCGTTTTTGCTGATCCTTCTAAAGTTAAATTTTCCATATTTATTTGTTGTTACTCAGCTATTTTAACAGCTAAACTAAAAAAAGTTGTTATATCATTAATAGGCTTAAAACTATAATCTAAGTTTTCGCCTGACTTTCTTGCAATGTCTATCATTCCTAATCCCGCAGTCCCCTTACTTGATAAAGAACCTTCACTCAATACTTGTTTGTAATAAGCCTTTAATTCAGCCTTATCCATACCGTTTACTAAGTCAAGTTTACCTTTCAAAGCCTCAACGTCAGAGGTTTTCATGTAGTTACCCGTTGTAATAACATATTCACTGTTAGACTTAGCAATCATCAATAGTGCCGATTTGTCTTCAGTAGGAACATGAATGAAATCTTCTTGGTCAATGTGGTGATACAGATTTTGAAGACACTCAACTAAAATGTTGAATACCTTTTTCTTAACCTTGGGTTTTTCATCAATGTGGTCCATTTTGGACTCCATTATCTGTAAAATAGTGGTCAATAGCTCAGATGTAATCATTCCTTTAAAGGAAAGAAGAACATTCTTCTCTTCGAGCTGCTTATATATGTCAAAAACTTTCTCCACTGAATAATCTACGTGTAAGCAAATATATAAAATTATTTACACCAATTAGATTCCCTAGTTTATTTTTACGGTATACTGAAAAGGTTGTTATTTTTGCACCAAAATTTATTTGATGTCAGATTGGTTCGCATCTTGGTTCGATACTAAATATTATCATTTGCTTTACGGTGACCGTAATGATGTTGAAGCCCAAGCTTTTATCAATAATTTGATTGAGGTGATGAATCTTTCTTCAGACCAATATTTACTAGATCTGTGTTGTGGTAAAGGACGTCACTCTCGTTATTTGAATACGTCAGGTTTTGAAGTCAAAGGTGTTGACCTCTCTCCAAGTAGCATTGATTTTGCAAAGAAATTTGAAAACGAAAGGTTGACATTTGATATGCATGATATGAGAGATCAAATGCCAGGTGAGAAATTTGATGTTGTTCTCAATCTCTTTACCAGCTTTGGTTATTTTGATAATAAAGAGGATAATCAGAAAGTATTTAAATCTGTATATTCATATTTGAATCAAGGGGGAATATTTCTGATTGACTTTTTAAATGTTCACAAAGTAATAGCTAATTTAAATCCGCATGAAATTAAAAGGTGTGGCGATATTGATTTTCAAATTGGAAAAAAGGTGGAAGATGGGTTTATAGTTAAAACCATTGACTTTGTTGATGACAAGAGTTTTCATTTTGAAGAGAAAGTTGCTGCCTTAGATTTTGAATTCTTTGAAATATCAATGAGAAATGAAGGTTTTGAGATTATGGACGTCTATGGTTCATATGAATTGGACAGATATGATAAATTTGATTCAGATAGATTAATAATTAAGGCGATTAAAAAGTAAATGGACATTTGGATTAAAATAGTGGTTCTTTTTTCATCAGTTATTATTGGTGGAATTCTTGTAGCATTATTCAAAAATAAGAATCACATAAAGCTACTTCTCTCATTTTCGGGTGGATTTCTTTTGACCATCATTTTCACACACATCCTTCCAGAGACTTATTCAGAAATCGGTGTTACTGCCGGATACTTCATCCTTATTGGGTTTTTACTTCAATTGGTTCTTGAATATTTCTCACAGGGAGCTGAACATGGACATATTCATGTTCACGAAAAAGCTAAAAAAGTATTTCCGCTTGCTATCTTCCTTTCGCTGTCTCTGCATGCCTTTATTGAATCAATACCGTTAGATCATGACGGTCATGAACATGTGAACGATTTGTTCTGGGGAGTGTTTTTGCATAAGATTCCAGTGGCGGTTGCCCTTATGACTATTTTTAAGTCTTCAGGTTTCTCTAGTATGCAAGCATGGCTATACGTTGGTGTTTTCGCCTTAATGGCACCCTTAGGCCTGATATTAGGAGAGCCAATTATAGGGGCAATAAATATCAGTCCGGATTATATTTTAGCAATTGCTATCGGAATGTTCTTGCATATTTCAACAACTATCATCTTTGAATCAAGTGAAGGTCATAAGTTAAATATGATTAAGCTTATTGCCATCATAGGTGGGTTTGCGGTAGGGATACTGACCACGTAAAATTTATCAACATTGAACTTTTTTGAGGATGTTAATGTTCAAATTCTGACTAGCTTTGCAGTTCTAGAAAATTAATTCAAATAATTAGAAAATATAAAATGGGAGTATTAGTAGGAAAAAAAGCGCCTTCATTTTCAGCACCGGCTGTTGTGAATGGTGGTGAAATAGTAGAGAACTTTTCATTAGATCAATTTATCGGGAAAAATTATGTCGTGTTATTCTTTTATCCAAAAGATTTTACATTCGTTTGCCCAAGTGAACTTCATGCATTTCAAGAAGCTTTAGATCAGTTTGAAGCTAAAGGAACTAAAGTTGTTGCTTGTTCAACAGACACGGAAGAATCCCATTGGGGATGGTTACAAATGGATAAGAACGCTGGCGGAATCAAAGGTGTTAAGTATCCAATCGTAGCAGATACCAACAAAACTATTGCTGACGCATATGATGTGCTTCTTGGTGAGTACGATTATACTGCTGAAGGTGAGTTGATTGCTACTAACACAATGATCTCTTACAGAGGGTTATTCTTGATTGACAAAAATGGAGTGGTAAGACACCAGTTAATTAATGATCTACCTTTAGGAAGGAACGTTGATGAGGCTTTAAGAATGGTTGATGCTTTATCGTTTTTTGAAGAAAATGGTGAAGTTTGTCCAGCAAACTGGAGTGCAGGTAAAGCAGGTATGGCGGCATCATTTGATGGAGTAGCTGATTACTTGTCTAAGCACTAAGAGGTTAAGAATGGATATTGATGGCCGCTTTACTTAAATGTGAAGCGGCTATTTTTTTGAAAACCAAAACTTTTTTGAACTTTATTTTAATCTAAATAAATTAAACAAATCTTATTCAATAATGAAAAAAACAATTTAATGTTCGCGGCTGCTGGATTAATGCTAGCTACTGCCTTCTTGTAAAAAAGGAGAAAATGACCCTGCAATGAGTTTATCATCTGGAAAAGCTAGAGTAGCTGGAGATTGGGATATGTCTGACTACGTTGGTAATTCAATGAATACTCAGTCTGATGGTGATTGGCAATCTACGACTTCAACTTATAACGCTGGTGTAATGACTTCAGCAAATAGCTGGTATGATTCAGGTAATTCAACTACTTCTACTGTAGCTATTGATGATGCATCTTGGAATTTCACTAAAGATGGTACATTCACTAAAACATGGAACACGACTACAGTTGATGTTCAAACTATCCTTGGTTTCACAACTACGACTACATCTGTTAGTACTAACAATTCATCAGGTAACTGGAGTTTTGCTGGGAAGTTAAAGGCGCTTACAAAAACAAAGAGTGAATGGTTCTTAATGTTTTAACTGAAACTGGAACTTATGTTTCAACTTCTGTAACTGTTGATGATTCTGGTACTTTTCCTACTGTTACAACTAACGGTGATTTAAGTTCTTGGACAAGTAACTACTTTTCAGGAGAGGAATCTGAAACTTGGGAAATTGACCAGTTAAAAGGTAAAGAGATAATTGTTAAAATGATGGCTGAGCAATCAGGCACATATAGCAACACTCCTAACGGTGGTTCAACTACTATTCTACTGTTGATGTTTACACAGCTGATTTAACTATTACTATGACTGCTGTCGAGTAATTAGAAGAAAACATAATTCGAAACCCTGTCTTAGTTAATCCGAGACAGGTTTTTTTTGTGGACAAAGGTCTCGGACTTGTTAATAAGTCTCGGCAAATTCTCCCAATAAAATCCGTAATTTTAATCTCCCTTAAATCAAGCCAAAAAGCGGATGTACATCATATTTGATACAGAAACCACCGGCCTTCCTAAAAATTGGAAAGCCCCTATCACTGATACTGATAACTGGCCGAGGTGTATTCAAATTGCATGGCAACTTCACGCTGATGACGGAACTTTATTAGAAAATAAAGATTTCTTAGTTAAGCCAGATGGATTTAACATTCCCTTTGAATCTGAACAAATCCACGGTATTTCAACAGAATTGGCAGTGGCCGAAGGTGTTGGCTTAAAAGAAGTATTGGCTGAATTCAACATTGCTTTAGGCAAAGCTAAATTCGTAGTTGGCCAAAACGTTCAGTTTGATCTGAACATTATGGGTTGTGAGTTCTTCAGAGAGTCTATTGAATCACCAATGCTTGATATGTTAGTACTGGATACCTGTACTGAGAAAACGGCAAGCTTATGTCAGATACCTGGAGGAAGAGGAGGTAAATTCAAATTACCAACGCTTACTGAACTTCATCAGTACTTATTTAAAGTTCCTTTCTCTGAAGCGCACAATGCGACTGCAGATGTTGAGGCGACTACAAGATGTTTCTTTGAATTGATTAGAACGCGCAATTTTTCTGATGAAGAATTAGATGCAACTGATAATTACCTACAAGACTTTATAGAGAAGAATTCAACCATGATTCCGGCTGTTGGTCTTCCTCATCAGAATTTAAAAGCTGCAAGTGAGAAGTTAAAGCAAAGCAAGGAAACTAAGGATACTCCTATTGTTAATCTTCATGATAATCTAGATAGATTAAAAGATGTTTCATTTACGCATCTTCACAATCATTCTCAATTTTCAATTCTTCAATCAACCATAAAGGTTTCTAACCTGGTAAAGAAGGCTGGAGAAATGGGGAGTCCCGCTGTTGCATTGACAGATACAGGGAATATGATGGCTGCCTTCCATTTTGTGGCAGACGTTTCTAGATACAACAAAGGAATTGCGGCTGAAAAAGCTGAGGCAGAAGAAAAAGGAGAAGTTTATACAAAGGAACCCGTCATCCCAATTATTGGATGTGAATTCAATGTATGTTCAGATCATTTAAACAAATCTGTTAAAGATAACGGGTACCAAGTTGTTCTTTTAGCTAAGAATAAGAAAGGATATCACAATTTGGCCAAGATGTCTTCCATTGCTTTTACTGAAGGCTTCTATTACATTCCTAGAATTGATAGAACCATCATTGAGCAGTAC
>JBLFXO010000161.1:0-8055 GCA_047609865.1 Arenicella sp. | reverse complement strand
GGCTACCCCAACGGGTGACACTTGGTACTATGTTGAAGGAACTGATGGAAATGGTTGTGTAAATATAGATTCGATAGAAATTACTTTATATACAGCTCCAATCGTAAATGCAGGTTTTGATGCTCAAGTTTGTGTTGGTGATTCAACTATACTAAATGCGACAGGCGCAGTTTCATATATATGGAATGCTTCCTCCTTCTTATCATCAACTGTCATTCCTAATCCAGATGCATTTCCAACTTCGCTGACAACATTTATTGTGACTGGAACTGATGGGAATGGTTGCATGGATTCTGATGATGTAACGGTAAGTACGATTTCTCTTCCAGGAATTGACGCGGGTCCTGCTGATTCACATTGTATAGGAGATGATTCTCAATTGTTCGCAACTGGTGCATTAAGTTGGACTTGGACAGCTAATCCAGATTTATCGGCTACTAACATTAGCAATCCGGTTGCTTCTAATACCGTTGATAGTTGGTTTTATGTCTCAGGGACAGATGTTAACTCGTGTACGAATGTAGATTCAGTGTTTATTACGGTAGACGCCTTACCATTGGTTTCAGCTGGTGTAGACTTTAATGTTTGTGATGGAGCTCAAGCTCCATTGACTGCAACAGGAGCTGATACTTATCAATGGGATTTCCATCCAACATTCGTTACTGCTACTAATATTGCAAATCCTATTTCAGAGCCTATCACCCTTACAACTTTCACTGTAACCGGAGTTAATTCTACGACTTTATGTGAAAATGTGGCGACTGTAACGGTAGGTCTTAACCCACTTCCTATAATTGACGCTGGTATGGATACTTCAATGTGTATTGGAGATTCACTTCACTTAATGGCAACAGGCGGTAACACTTACGTTTGGGATAACGATCCAACTTTATCTTCAATTATTGTTTCTGACCCATGGGCATTTGCCACGGTTGATACGTGGTATTATGTAGATGCATTTGATTCGAACAGTTGTTTCGGAGAGGATTCTGTTCATGTTGTGGTGAATCCATTGCCTACAGCTCCCTTTATTGTTGAAGTTGGGCCATGGTTGGTTTCATCATATGGTACAGGTAATCAATGGTACTTTGACGGAAATCCAGTAACTGGAGGAACGGCTGACTCACTTAACTGGGTGAACGAGGGAGTTAATGGAGCTTACACTCTTTTGATAACAGACGCCAACGGATGTTCTAAGTTCTCTGAAGTAACTAACATCATCATCATTGATGATATTGGGTTCAATGAGAATGAAGCATTTGAAGTAAACATTTACCCTAATCCGTCACACGGTTTAATCAACATTGAATTAAATGAAGGAGTAGATTTTATTCAAATTGTAAATATTGGAGGGCAAGTGGTGATGAACGAATCTTCAATTTCTAACGGAGTTAACACTTTCGACTTATCAGGAGTTGAAGATGGTATGTACATCATCCAAATTGTTAGAGGAGATGAAGTTGTATCGAAAAGAATTATAATCGAGTAGACTCGACAAGAAATATTCAGAACCGCTTTCAATTTTGAAGGCGGTTTTTTTTTGGAAGAATTTCTCGCAGAGATTACTTCATAGTCAAGAAATACAGTTTGTATGAGGGAGTATTAATGATAGAATAGCCACCTATCGTTATCATACTATGAGAATTCTACATGTCATCATCTAAGATATCTGCATATCTGTCAACTGCTTCTTCCTTTTTACTCAATAGTTTAACAGACAAGACAAGGTAAATAATCCCCAAATAAAAAGTTATCAATCGATAAAGATTAAGTTGGTCTATTTCAGAAATGAGCTGTTTACGGATATCTGCCGGAAGATAAGGGGTTTGGGAATCAGCTTTTCCTTCAGCTAGCGTATGGATTATGGCAGCTCCAATAAAGGAGATTACACACGCAAGAACAACAGAACAACCAATGACTTCATTGAATTACTCTTGCCCTAGAACGAAGAATGCTGTTCGTCTATTTTTTTGATGATATTCTTCTCTCAAATCTTCTTCGGCTAAAGCATTTATGTATTCAGGAGTCAAAAAGACTTTCTCCCCATTGTGGTCTACAATCTCGGTAGGTTTATCTTCACCATATCCTTTTGGGACTAGTCTCTCCATTGGAATACCATTCTCAATTAAGTAATCAACAACAGATTGCGCTCTTCTTTGTGAAAGCTTTTGGTTGTAGCTATTACTTCCTCTTTCATCAGTGTGCGAACGAATCTCAATTTTTAGATTATTGTTCAATTCGAGGAACTTAATCAACTTGTCTAATATCTCCTTAGAGATTGGACGTAAAGTAGCTTTATCATAATCATATTCAATTCCTTCAATAGTAATCTCTCCTTTAGGAATTTGTTCTAAATAGAAATCCTGTCTGTAATTTTTGGACTCAGTCTCTCCTGAAGTAAACACAATAGCCTTATCAGCGAAGTAATCCTTTTTCTGAGCTCTAAGGAACAGTTCTAACTTTGGAATTAGTGGGTGCTCATAATAACCTTTTTCATCCGTTTTCAATTCAAAATGCTCCCATTGGTATGTCACATCTTTAAATTCGATAATTGCATCCGGAATGATTTCATTAGTAGCAATATCATAAGCATAACCTGAGATTTTGAATTCTAAAGGTGGTAATTCAACCTCGAAGATTTTATAACAACTTGAGCATAGGGCTTGAAAAGATGAGTCGCAGGTCGTACAAGTATCTCTATTTGAAGAAAGGAATCCGCTAGTCAAATCATCATTCGCAATGAAGTAACTGTCATCATGTTCAGAGTTAATTGGTTTCCCCGCGTTTTTAGGGATACTGAAATACTCGGCGTCTAAGTCATAATTACTTTTGAAAATATCTAATCCACCAGTGGTCTTGTGTCCATCAGAACTAAAGAAAAGTGTTTTAGATGTAGTGTGATAGAAAGGAGATCTTTCATCTGCATCTGAATTAACGGGTTTTCCAATGTTTTCTGGTTGCCCATCTAATTGACCATTTTCGCCAAGTTTGATTCTCCAGATATCAAATCCTCCCTGACCACCTGGTCTGTTAGAAGAGTAGTAGAGGTACTTTCCATCAGGAGTTACGAAAGGATTGATCGTTTGGAATCCTGGAAAGTTAACCAATGAGTCAAGCTTTTGAGATTCGAAAAATCGCATTCCAATTTCTCTCGCAACATATAAATATCTTTCTCTAGGATTGTCGTCTCCCCATCTAGTGAAGAAGATTGCATGTCCGGGGTCAAAACATCCTGAAGCCTCATGTCTAGATGAGTTCAAAGGACGTCCGAAATTTATTGGCGCACTATATTTTTCGTCACCTTCAGTTTTTTCTGACCAATAAAGATCTAAAAGATATTCTGGGTCTTGTGTTTCAGGATCTAATAAAACTGAACCTTTTCTAGCACTTGCGAAGACAACTTTTCCTTCATTACCCCAATAAGTTACTCCAAATGCACTTGTTCCTTTATTAAATACACCCGTATCTGCAATGTTCACAAAGACGTCATCACTCGCTTCAAGCTTGATGGCGTAATTACAACCAGACATATCATCTAAACTTCTTTCTAATAGTTTATCTGATGCATCTTCCATCCCTATAAACTTGCCGTAAGCTTCCATGGCTTCAGGATATTTTCCTAAGTTCATGTATGAGCTGGCTATGTAATAGAAGTCCTCAGAATATCCACCAGTTGAGGCAGATTTTTCAAAATGCACGAGAGATCTGTTGTAATCAAAAGACTTTCTGTAACACATGGCAATTTGATGATGCACATAGTCTTCAGTACTAACTGTCTTTACAGAATCTTTTCCTTCTTTAGGAACTTTTAGTTTTTGATTAGAAATTACGTGCTCATAAGGAATTACTCTTGTTGAAAACCCTAAAGAATCATTCAATACCATTTGGTAAAGTCTTAAGGCAGAACCGAAATCATTTTTCTCATAGAAAAAATCAGCCTTATACATCCAGACTTTTTTCGCTTGTGCGTTCACGTTAACCGTAAAGCCAAGTAATCCAATGAAGAGTATAAGTTTTGGTAATGATTTCATCATAATCTTGGACAGATTTTTACCGTTTTCTTGTCTTTATTTTGGTGGATGTAAGTAAACGAAACTTCAAATCCTCCTCTTCCTGTAGAAGCAGTAGATAGAGTAGATAAGTTTAAATCATAACTAACCTTGGCAATGTAATTTGCTTTCTTCAGACCTGCTGTCATTACTGCCGCATCTTTATTTCTATAAATTAATCCAGTTAAAAGATACAATTCACTCTTCTTCAAAAAGATTCCCAGATCACAAGCATAAGTGATTTCTTGAAACTCTTCTTGACGTTGGTAAAGTACTTTTGGAATTACGTAAACAATTTCTGTAATGTTGATTCTCGTCCCGACATGACCATAAAATCTCATTGGTAGTTTATTATCAGCTCCATACCAACTCTCAGTAGGAGTTAAAAGGTTGAAAGCTGAAACTCCAATAAATGGATTAATTCTACTTTGTTGTTTAGCGTAATAATATAAGAAACCAACATTCAATTCTGGAATGACGAATGACTGCCCGTCAAAAGTTTCTCCATTTCCTAACGAATTGTCAAAGGTACCACCATCTAAGGTTGAGTATTGATTATCAAAAGTATGAAGTTGATGTTCAACAGATTTTTGACTTATACCGCCTTGAACTCCAAAAGCTATTATGTTTGCTTTCTTCTTGTCAAGAGGAATTGAATACCCAATAGATGCTAAGCCTTGAATAACATTGTAGTTTCCAATTCCAGCACGATAATTAGAGATTTGTCCACCGAATCCCCAGTTCTTAACTGGTTTATCAAAGCTAACAAGAGCTGTTTGATACGGTTTAAAATTGACAGCCTTCCATTGAGTTCTGTATTGTGCATGAACTCTCCATTGGCCTTCAACTATTCCTGTCATTGCTGGGTTCAAAAACAAAGGAGCAGCATCATACATGGATAAGTGAAAATCCTGTGCCTTAGAATTCATTTGGAATCCTAAAACGAAAAGTAGTAATATGTATACTTTTTTCAATCTCATATCTACCTCATCAAGGTGACGTCTCCTTCTTTAATTATCGTCCTATCTCCAACTATAACAACCGTGAATGTCCATGTATAGACACCAACGGGTGCTTCTTCTCCATTATACATGCCGTCCCAACCAACTGTCGGGTCGAAGGCATCAGTGCTAAAGATTAACTCACCCCATTGACTGTATATTTGGAAATTGACTGCTAAGAATGGCCCACCTCTGATAATAAAATCATCATTTTCACCATCTCCATTCGGAGTAAAGGCGGTTGGCAATACTGGTAAAAGTGCTATTTGAATTTGTTTTTTAGTTGAATCTGTACATCCAGCCGTGTCAGTAACTGTTAGTATGACATCATAAAATCCTCCACTGGCATATTGATGAATTTCATTTTGATTTGATCCACCAATATCATCTCCGAAATCCCAGAACCAAGCTGTAAATGGCCCTCCAGTTGATTGATCAAGGTAATTGATGTCTTCCAATGCCAATCCTGGACTTGGATTCATTATAAAGTCTGCAGATGGTCCACTAAGTACCTGAACATTGTTTGTCACTGTTGCAACACATCCAGAATCAGAAGTTACCGTCATTGAAACAGGATAGCTACCAGGTATTCCAAAAGTGAATATTGGATTTTCTATGTTGCTTGTTCCAGTTCCTAAATTGAAATCCCAATCCCATTGAATAATGTTACCTGAAGCTAGGAATGAAATATCATTGAAATAGATCACTTCATTTTCACAAGCATAATTATTATTAAATAGAGGCACCGGCTCTGGGTTCACCCAAATAGTTTGTGTAATTGTGTCGTAGCATCCATTTGAAGAACCTGCAATCAAAGTCACGTTAAACTGTCCTGAGCCTGTGTATGTATGATTTGGATTTTGAGCAATTGAAGTTTGCGAATCACCAAATGAGTAATCCCAGCTATCAACTGTTCCAGCGCCTATAGTAGAAAGGTCAGTGAATAAAGTGTTCTCACCAAGACAAACTGAAGAATTCGTGAAGTCTGCTACCGGAGCAGGTTTGTAGGTGATTAAAACCGTGTCTTGATCTGGTAAACATCCGAATTCAGCAGAAGACGTTAAGAATAATTGAACCGAACCATTTGAAAGATCTAGGATTGAAGGGAAGTAGAAAGTGTTGAGCAAGTTAGGGGAAGGATTGAATGCTCCTGTTCCTGTAGATCCCCAAGTTGCACTTGAAGCAGATCCACCTAAAAGACCTGCTAATGATACAGGTTCGTTATCACAATAATCTTGATCCAATCCAGCAAAAACAATTGGGGGAGCAACGAAAGTAATAATCAGGGTATCCTTTTCTGTAGGACAAATTCCACCATTTGTCTCTAATTCAATTTGAATTGTACCATTAGTAGTATCAGCCGTAGTTACGGTATAAGTCGTGTTTAAAGCATTTTGATCAGCAATTCCACCAGTTCCAATAACGTTCCATAAAGTAGAATATCCACTAGTAACTGTTCCGTCTAAATCTATAGTCGGGTTGTTGGCGCAAATTGAATCTAATGTTAAGATGTTCACTTGAGGTTGATCTAGAATCGTAACAACTAAACTGTCTGCCACAGCAAGACAATTTCCGTTATTGGTAGAGGTGACAATCAGAGTGACCGAACCAACGGTAGTATCAGCTGAAGTTATCAAATAGTGGTTTCCAAGGTTAAGTTCTGAAGGAGAAAACGAGCCTGAACCTGAAGAAGTCCAAATCCCAGTGTTAGTTGGTCCTGCAACTGATCCAGCAACAGCGACACTATCACTTGTTCCACAAGTTACTATGTCAGGGCCTGCCATAACAACAGGAGGTTCTGTGAAAAAGATAACTATCGTGTCTTTATCGTCAGGGCATGCAAAAAAGCTACCATCTGATTCTATGTAAAGAGCAACACTATCATTCATTAGGTCTGTTGGTGAAGGTGTATATGTAGTGGTTAAGTCAGCTATGTTGGCTATTGATCCACCAAATCCACCTGACCATTCTGATGCAACTGCAAATTGAACCGTTCCACTAATTGGAATCGCTCCAACATTGTTTTTACAATAAGTGTCATCTAGACCAGCAGAAACAAGAGGAGATTGAATGAAAGCAACCTTCATGGTATCATATCTAGGATCACAATTTCCTGTTGACTCCAAAACGAAAGTTAAAAATCCTTGATCGTAATCACTTTGCACTGGATCATATGTTGTCGTTAAATTCGTAGGTGTATTCAAAGTTCCCGCTCCATCTAAAATACTCCAAATTCCAGTTGTAGTTCCACCTGAGACTGAACCTCCAAGATCTATGACTGTTTCAGCGTTACAAAGAGTAGTATCAGGACCAGCATCTACAATCACTCTTCTTAAGAAAGAAGATAAATAGTGGTATAAAACACCACCAGCAGCACCACCGTTGAAAACTCCCATTGAGAAAAAGTCAGAAGAATTTGTAATTAAGTTACTAGAAGCAACACCAATTTGTGCATTGGTGAATTCAATCGTATCACCAACAAAAGCACCAGCTGTTCCTGGTACAGGGTTGAAATCCAATGGGTCAATAATGGTTGTAGATCCGTTCAAAGTAAAGTTAAACTCTGCTCCCGCAGGGCATGTTAAAGAAATAAAGAATGGCTGACTCTTATTACGAGTGAAACTTACCTGTTCAGATCCAGCACAGTTTAATGGTGGTAGAAGCGCCTCTCCCATTTCACAACCATATCCTGTTGCGTGAAGTAAATAGATGTTTTTATCTGAAGTAATATAAGTAAGTGGCTCAGTGATACTATGTGCATAAGTGTCCCCTTGATTTAATATTTGAGTAGTGATCGTAACGCCATCATCAATAGTAATGGTCGTAAAATTTTCGGTCATCAAAGCGAAGAAGGATTCATCACCCGCGGGATTCAAAAAACCTTTATTCACAACATAATCGGTACCAATGACGTCAACAGGAACAATTTGATCCCCCATCAAATCATAACATCCACCACCACTGGAGCGCACGGAATCATCTGAACAGGTAACTGCAATTTTTTT
>JBLFXO010000160.1:0-8089 GCA_047609865.1 Arenicella sp. | reverse complement strand
AGAGGTTAAATCGTAAAATTAAAAAGACGGTTTGGAACGCTATCAATGATTATAACATGATCGAAGATGGTGATAAAATCATGGTATGTATGTCTGGAGGTAAAGACAGCTATGCTATGCTTGATATCCTGATGCAAATTCAAGGAGCTTCTGTTTTTA
Source organism: Arenicella sp. (assembly GCA_047609865.1). GTDB lineage: Bacteria > Bacteroidota > Bacteroidia > Flavobacteriales_D > Crocinitomicaceae > Paracrocinitomix. The sequence goes on along the minus strand of JBLFXO010000160.1, from coordinate 7,930 downwards.
ATTTTGAAATTGTTGCGGTTAACCTTGATCAAAAACAACCAGGCTTCCCTGAAGAAGTATTGCCAAATTACTTTGAATCAATTGGTGTTGATTACGATATCGTTGAAAAGGACACCTACTCTATTGTTAAAGAGAAAACTCCTGAAGGAAAAACAACTTGCAGTCTTTGTTCAAGACTTAGAAGAGGTGAGTTATACACGGCGGCAGAGAGATTAGGATGTAACAAAATTGCTCTTGGGCATCATAGAGATGATATTCTAGAAACGTTCTTTTTGAATTTATTCTTTGCCGGTAAAATTGAGACAATGCCTGCCAAATACAAAACTAATGACGACCGATTCGTAATTCTGCGTCCTTTGGCTTTCGTAAAAGAAGAGCAAATCATTCAACTTCTAGCTCATAAAAACTGGCCAATAATCCCTTGTACTCTTTGTGGTGCTCAGCCAAACATGCAGAGACAAGTGACAAAGAAAATGTTGCAAGCTTGGGATGAAAAATACCCTGGAAGATCTACTATAATGTTTACTGCGCTTAAGAACATTTCCCCAACTCATATGTTGGACGAAAGCCTGTTTGACTTTAAAAATTTGGAGTCCAGATTCATAGGTGACATGAAGACTGGCAAAGAGTTCGAGATGCTTTAGTAGCATTCAATTTCCTCTCTTCTATACGAGACGCCTAAAATTTCATTGAATTCATTACATTTACGAAAAACGAATCCACATGAAAGCAGCTCGTTCACTTTTTAAATCTTTCTTATTAATCTTTGCACTCTCTATCCTTTCTTTGAATGGATACAGTCAGCATGATGAAGAGAATCATGACTCAATTGAAAATCATGATGAATTGGATTCTATTGACTTGGACGATATGGTTCTGTCAACAAGACTTGAAGAACATGATCACGATTTAGTTGAAGCAGAGCATTCTGAGGTAGAAGGTGAGCACGCAGAAGGAGAACATGAAACAGGACATCACGGACCAAACGTAAGTCCACTTTTCTTTGTAATTATGGCCCTTGTAATCGGAGCCGTTGCGAGACATTTCCTGAGTAAAATAGGATTACCTTATACAGTTATTCTGCTAATCATAGGTCTAGGTATAGGGCTCGTAGGTAGAAATGAATATTTACTTTATGACCTTTCAGAGTACGGCTTAAACTTTCAAGTAGTTGACAACGCCATTGATTGGGCGGCACATTTAGATGCGCACTTAATTCTTTACGTATTCTTACCTATTTTAATCTTTGAAGCGGCCTTTGCAATGGACGTTCACACTTTTAAAAAATCATTCACAAATTCTGTATTACTTGCTGTTCCAGGTATCCTTATCGCTATCTTTTTAACAGCTTTATGTATTTGGGCACTTGTTCATTATGGATTTGGCTTAGGTTTATGGGAATGGCCTATTATACTTTTATTCGGAACGGTAATATCAGCAACAGATCCTGTGGCAGTAGTTGCTATTCTTAAAGAACTAGGTGCGAGCAAGAAGTTGGGAACCTTAATTGAAGGAGAGTCTTTGTTGAATGACGGAACTGCCATTGTAATATTCAATGTAATTTTCTTAGGAATACTAGGAACGGGAGTAGCAGGAGAAGGACCAAATCCTTTTCTAGAGTTCTTTAGAGTTGCCTTTGGAGGCGTTGCTATTGGAGCAGCATTTGGATATATAGGATTAAGATGGATGAGAGCCGTGTTTAATGATATGCTCATTGAAATTACCATCATTGTCGCCCTCGCCTTCTTAACTTTCTTCATATGTGAAAGTGCTTTTGCGGTTTCTGGAGTATTAGGCTTAGTAACTCTTGGATTAATCATGGCAGGACCTGGACGGACAAAAATATCGCCAGAGGTACAGCACTTTATCCATGAATTCTGGGAATTCACGGCATTTACAGCCAATACTTTGATTTTCTTAATCGTAGGTGTTGTAATCGCAGAAAGAACGAATTTCACAATGAATGACGTTTACATGTTACTCATTGTTTACTTGATCATTCACGTGGTAAGGGCCATTGTAATTGCAGTCCTGTATCCATTTATGAAAAGGGCCGGATATGGGATTGGAAAAAATCATCCACAAGCAATGTGGTGGGGAGCATTGAGAGGTGCAATTGGATTAGCACTAGCGCTAATAGTTGAATCTGCTCCAGAATCAGCTATTCCACAAGTGATAAGAGAACAATTTTTATTCTTGACGGCAGGTATTGTGACTATGACGTTGCTTATTAACGCAACCACAATGAAGGCGGTAGCTAGTAAACTAGGGCTCACCGCGATCTCAAATTCGAAAAAATATGTAATTGAAACTGCCAAAGATTACGTTTTCAGAGAAACAGTTTCGAGTATTGATTCAATGGAGAAAGACAGATTCTTTAAGAAAGTAAACTGGGAAGCTGTAGGAAAGTACTTACCTCCTGCTGCAGACAATGAAGGCGTTCAAGATTTATCTAACTTCAAAGAAGAATCAAGAAGAAGAATGCTAGAGAAAGAAAAATCCGCTTATTGGTCTCAATTTAAAGAGGGACTGATTTCTTCAGGAGCATATAATATATTAGTCTCTGAGATTAATGAAATTCTCGATTCAAACGGAGAAAGAGCCTTATCAGATAGAGGAGATTTAGACGAACTATTAGACACTAAAAACTCATTGAAGAAATACGGAGTCTTCAAAGGATTCTTCTCCAAACGATATGTGAACCGATTGGGAGCGAGTTTTGATGCTGCTAAAGGATTCTATGGAGCGCAACTGCAATGCATGACAATGCTGAAAGGAATGCAAAAAGCTGCGGCAAATGATCAAGAGAGTGAAATCTTAATTGAAATGGAAGCTGAAATAGAAGAGAATAATATTCAGGCTTTGACCTTTTTGAGAAACTTTAAGAATCAATATCCAAACATTTATAGACACGTTTCTACCAGACAGGCCATTAGAACATTGCTGAATACGGAGAAACAAAAAGTTAATGAATTGCTTAAGGCCGGTAGAATTACAGGTGAAGAAGCAAGTGAATTAGTCGTTGATATTGAGGCGAGAATGATGGCGTTAAGCAAAGAAAAGATGTCAAATCATGACCAGTCTAAAGAAAAAGCTAAAGAAAGAGGTTAATGTTTTATTTGGACGATTGCGAATCAGAGAGGTTGGTATTCAAACCACTTACTCATGCTTATGATCTAGAATGGGGTCGATTTCTTTCGGACCCAATCAATACTAAGCATTACCCAAAAATGGATGTCACGAATCCTGAACGTCCTGACTTATGGATTCAAATTCAAATGGATAGATACGCCGCTAAATCTTATGGCATGTGTGCAGTTCACCTTAAAGCGAATGATGCATTCATTGGGCAAGCAGGAGCATTAATTCAAGAAGTTGATGGCGAAAGAGAAATTGAAGTTGGATATCATTTTTTCAGCGAACATACTGGAAAAGGTTATGCTACTGAAGCCGCAGCTCACTTTAAGAATTGGGCGTTTAAGAATAATGATGTAGACTCAATCATATCCATAATCAAAGAAGGAAATGAACCTTCAGTAAAAGTGGCTATTAGACACGGTATGATTGAAGACAAGCAGACAGTTTGGAAAGGTATGCCTGTTCTAATATTTAGACAATATCGTAAGAAGTAGGCATCCAATTTGAAGCCCAAACATCAGGATTACCTTTCTTATCAAAGTAAAAGTCAACTCTTCCAAGAACCAATCCTGCCCATCCTACTTGATTGACCAAAACAGATTTACCATCTTTATTTTTGTGCATTTCTGGCTTATCCATGAAGGTATGCGTATGAGCACCAATGATAAGATCAATATGTTTTGATTCAGCAGCAAGTACTTTATCGCTCATGTCATTTAGTCTAGCAAAATTCCCAAGATGAGAAAGACAAATGACCATATTACATTTCAATTCATTCTTCAATAAATTGGCAGTAGCATTAGCTTTATCTACAGGATTCTCGTAGACTGTATCCTTATATAAATGTTTTGGTACTAATCCGTCCAACTCTACTCCAATGCCAAATACTCCTATCTTCATTCCACCTTTCTGAAACACCTTGTAAGGTTCAGTTTTGTTTTTTAAGAGCGTGTTATCAAAATTGTAATTGGCACACAAAAATGGAAATGTAGCCAAAGGCAAAGCTTTCACAAAGCCATCAAGTCCGCCATCAAAGTCATGATTCCCCATGGTGCAGGCATCATATTTCATGGCAGACATTACTTTCATTTCTAGTTCACCGCCATACATATTGAAATAAGGTGTTCCTTGAAATATATCTCCGGAATCTAACAGTAAAACTTGCTCCTCCTCTGCTCTTATCTTTTCAATAAGCCTCTTCCTTCTTCCAACCCCTCCTTTATTTGGATACTTTCTGTGATCAACTGGAAATGGGTCAATATGTGAATGAGTATCGTTTGTATGCAAGATTGTAATCTTCTGCATTTTCTCACGATCCTTAAATGAACTAAGAGATATGAGTCCTAGACTCCCTGTTGCAACGGTTGTTAAAAATCTCCTTCTATCCATTATCGTACAATAGTTATTCGATCTTCAACGGCATAATCACCAAGTGTAACTTCTGATTCAATAAAATCCATGTACAAATCTCTCATGAGATATCCTGAATCCCATTTTCTAATTGGATCAGCGAAAAAGTTCATCTTATCTCCACCATTAGCTAAGTAATCAGAGGTCACAACAATAATGTCCTCATCAAAATTATAAGGCTCCCCTCCTATTGTCATGATTTGCTTATCACTAGATAATTGAAAAGTCGCATTTGAAACGGGTTGCCCTCTCATTTCAAATAAATACACTGCAAGCTCTCTGGCTTTGGCTCCTGAGATCTTAACCAAAGTAAGCGTATTATCGAAAGGCATGAATTCGTAAACATTACCAACTGTTATATCACCCTTATTGATGATTGAACGAAGTCCTCCAAAATTCAACAAGCATATTGACTTTGACATGGCATTTATTCCAATATCCTTTGTCTTTTGAGCATATACTAAAGCAGCAGCATACATAGCGTCAGCAGCAAAGTTGCCCAATGGTGATTCAATCTCGCCTCTCTCTAAAGTTACTGATGCCTCACCGGCAACTTCATTCATGGTAGCTTCCATGTCATCTGCATAAGGCTTAATAATGGAATCTAATGAGGCGTCATTGTAATCGGCAGTAACTTCTGTATTGTTGGCAGAATAATCTACAACCTTTTTAGTCCCACATGACAGAAGGATTAAGGAAAGAATGCATACTGAAATGAATTTCATTACTTAGCTAACTTCTTAAGGATGATGTACGTTGGAAAGTGATCAGAATAACCATTCTGATATGATCCACCAGCATGTGTCCTTAACGGATATCCTTTATAGTTCCCTTCTTGATTAACCATATAGCTTTCTTTAAAAACTTCAGCCTTGTGTAAGACATAGTTCTTTTCGTCCTCTGAGATTAGACTCTGAGAAACTAAAATTTGATCAAAAAGATTCCATGCATCTCTGTACGCCAAACTTCCAGTTCCTGATTTTGCAAGATCCCACATAGTATTATATAAATCTCCTTCAACCAATTTCTTTTTCTTTCCTTTTCCTTTGAGATGATCAGTTACTGAAACGTTTCCAGGATCATCATTCAAATCACCCATATAAATAATCTTAGCTCCTGGATTTACCATCATTAAAGAATCCACAATTCTTCTTCCCACTTTACCTGCTTCAATTCTATTTGGCTGAGATGCTGCCGCACCTCCACTACGAGAAGGCCAGTGAGCAACGATAATATTCACTTCTTCTCCATCCATCACTCCAGAAACTACTAATTGATCTCTAGTTCTTTTATCAGGTGAGTCTGGAAAATGAACTGCATACTTTTCAGCATTCTTAAATTTGAAATATTTTTCTTGGTACAATAAACCAACGTCTATACCTCTCCAGTCAGGAGAATCAAAATGCACAATTTTATAATCTCTCTTTTTAATTTGAGGATCTAAAACCAAATCTTCTAAAACACCTTTGTTTTCTACTTCACAAACTCCTAAAACCGCAGCCCCATCAGGAGTATATTTCGTGCCGATATCAGCTATAACTCTGGCCATGTGATTCAACTTCATATTGTACTTTGTTGAGTCCCAAGCTTTACTGCCATCAGGCATATATTCTTCATCCCTAATAGTTGGATCATCTTGATAATCAAATAAATTTTCAAGATTATAAAAGGCCATACAGGCTACTTTATATGATTTTTGTTCTTGAGAATAACCACTTATTGACAGAAAGATAAATGCGGTTAAGAGAGTTTTAAAAGTCAGTGTTCTTTTCATTATAGTGTTTTGCTTAAGCATGTCAAATTTATTCATTTAAATCAAAACCTAAGCCAAACTCTAGGAGGAGAATGTTAACAACTTCTCATAAGATTATTAATTTTCATTTTTGGTATGCACACATAGTGGTTAATTTTGTAGCTTTGAAGGCCCTTAAAAGTTTTTAGTGGGGGTCACACTACATTAAGACAACATGTTGAAAAACTTTATACTATCCGCTTCTGCGTTCTTTCTTTGTGCCATATCTTTTGGCCAAGACACAACGAAAACCAATTCTTTTGAAGACACTTTAAACGATAATACTCCTGTATTCATATCTAGTTTAGAAGATGATAATTCATCTGGAGGAAACGTTTCAGGTTTACTTCAATCTTCGAGAGATGTTTTTGCTTCAACTGCTGGATTCAACTTCTTTGCTGCAAGATTCAGAATCAGAGGTTATAATGGTGATAAGACAACAATATTCGTAAATGGTGTTCCGACAGGGGATGCTGTGACTGGATATTCTCAGTTCTTTAAATGGGGTGGATTAAATGATGTTACTAGGTATGCTGAAACTAAGAAATGGTTGACAGCCAATCCTTATCACTTTGGTGGAATAGGTGGATACTCAAACATTGATATCTCTGCCACCTCAGTAAGAAAAGGCTGGAGAATCTCTTATGCTAATACAAATAGATCTTATCGCCAAAGGTTAATGGTAACTTATGGTTCTGGAATGCAAAAGAACGGATGGGCTTTTGCATTTTCTGCTTCTGCAAGATATGCCAGAGAAGGATATATTGAAGGAACCTATTATAACAATGCATCTTACTTTTTTGCAGCTAAGAAAAAAATCAATAAAAAACATAGTCTTAACTTCTCTGTACTGGGAGCACCAAGAGAAAGAGGTCGTTCTAATATTTTTGCTCAAGAGATTTATGATCTGACAGACAATCAATATCACAATACAAATTGGGGTTGGCAAACATTAGCTTCAGGTGACTCTGTAAAGCGAAACGCTAACATAGCAAAAGAACACATTCCAATCATGACGATAAATCACGTCTGGAAAATGGATGAAAAAACAAGCTTGAAGACTTCCGTCTTGGCCTCTTTCGGAACCAGAGGAAGAGAAAGATTAAACTGGTATGATGCACAAGATCCACGTCCAGGATACTACAGATATTTACCTTCTTATTACGAAAATCTCAACGATCCAACGAATGCAAATGTATTTAGAAATGGTTGGCAGAATGGAAACACTGACTTCACTCAAATAAATTGGGATCAATTGTACAGAGCAAATGACAATAATATACACACTCTAAATAATGCAGATAACACCGGTAATACTTTGGACGGAAGAAGATCAAAATATATAATGGAGAATCAATGGAGTAATGAACTTTCATTGGCGCTAGCATCTGTTTATAACAAGCAGTTTGATAAACTGAATCTAACAGCCGGTGTTTATTACCAAATGCAAAGAAATCATAACTTCAAAACTATCTCTGATTTATTAGGTGGTGACTATTGGGTAGATGTTGATCAGTTTGCTGAGCAAGATTTCTTAGACCCAATTGCTGCACAAAACAATGCTGACACCCCAAATAGAGTAGTTAGAGT
>JBLFXO010000159.1:0-8100 GCA_047609865.1 Arenicella sp. | reverse complement strand
CCGTTAATACTCTTAGAAAACTTCACAAATTCATTAATATTTGATCTTCTTATATCTAAATCCTTCAGGAATTCTTTGGTGACAACATTTAAGTCATCCTTGAAGAGATTCTTTGAAATTGAAGAATAATTTTTATTTTGGATAACTTGTTCTAGCTTAAAATTCACTTTTTCTACTTCAAGAAAGGTTTGATGTTCAATGCTTTCTTTGAAAAGCGCTTTGAATTTTTTTCTAATTTCAGGTGAAAGTTGCTCAACAAGCGGAATTAATGAATGTCTAATTTTATTTCTTAAATATTTATTTTCATTATTTGAACTGTCTTGACGATAGTCTATTTTATGAGAATCAACGAAAGTGAGTATATCCGATAAAGCAAAGTCTAATAGCGGACGATATGTGGAACCATTTCTTTTGGGAATTCCTGAAAGTCCCTTCAGGCCTGTACCTCTTAATAAATTAATAAAGAATGTCTCAATGCTATCGTCTAAATGATGTGCCGTTAACAAAATACTTTTTTTATGTTCATCCAAATCCAAGATAGTATTAAACCACTCATACCTTAAATCACGGGCAGTCAATTGGATGTTTATATTTCTCTTTTCACTTTCTTTAGTAGTGTCGAAAGATTTAATCTTTAATTCTAGTCCGTGTTCGACAGAATGGTTCTCCACGAACTTTTGATCTTGGTCGGATTCCGCTGAGCGCAAATTGAAATTGCAGTGTAATAACTTATGATCAATACCTGCCTGAATTAACAAGTGTGATAACACCATGGAATCTTTTCCACCACTAATTGCCAGATAGAAGGTGTACTTCTCTTGTTCTGGAAAATCTTTTTTAAAATATTTCGAAAATAATTCTAACACAGGGATTCTTTAATGGCCTTCAATTTAGTTAAACACTCTTCATATTCCTCCTCAGGTTCTGAAAGAATAGTAATCGCTCCGCCAACTCCAATTTGCGAGATTCTAGAATTTCCGTCATGAATGATAGATCGAATAATTACATTGAAATCGAAATTACCGTTAGGCTCTATCAATCCTGATGCTCCAGAATAGAATCCTCTTTTAAAGTTCTCTGTTTTTTCAGAATACTTCATGGCATTGATTTTTGGAGCACCGGTCATTGAACCCATAGGGAACATTGCTTTGAGAATATCTTGAAAGGTCTTCTTATTCTGTAAACTGCCCTGAACAGTTGAAATAAGCTGGTGAACGGATTTGAAGGTATGCAGTTCTGAAAGAACTTTTACTTCTACGGAGTTCTTCTTGGCGATTTTAGATAAGTCATTTCTTACTAAATCCACTATCATTACATTCTCTGCTCTGTCTTTTTTACTTGATTTAAGTTTCTCAATTAAATCGTTGTCGGAATCTTTTGTCAATCCTCTTTTCGCTGTTCCTTTAATGGGTTGAGAATAAATTAAATTATTCTTTTTACAAATAAACCTCTCAGGAGATCCGGAAAGAAGAACAATGCTATCAAATTTATAGAGCGCGCCAAACGGAGCTTCAGTCTTCGCAATTATCTTTTGAAAAACTGAGTTAATCTTCAAATTATGCTCTTGAGAATTGAATGATGTGCAATAATTTATCTCATATATATTACCAAGTTGAATTTGATTTTGTAAAATTTTTAATTTTTCGAGATAAGAAGTTTCAGATTCGATAGGGATTAATTCTTCTACCATGTCCTCTTCATCTACTTTTTCAATTACTGAAGAGAAGAATGCCTCAATTTCATTTGTTTCGAGGCTTCCGAAATAAAGAGAATCTTTAGAGTTCAGAATGATTACATTCTTGTAAGTGGTGAAAAAACTTTTGTTTTCTCTTGTAAAGGATTCATTTTTTGAAGACAGTCCAGAATAGATGCTGTTTTTTAAATCATAAGAAAGAATGGAGAAAATATAATTGCCTTCATTTTTAATTAAGAATTCATCCATTTCTTCAAAGTCAGCTTTGTCGTTGTCCAATTCTATCCTTTGTTCCAGGTTCCAAGCTAAAACAAAGTTTGATTCATCCAAAAAGTGAAGAGAAAACTCATGTGGTTCGATTTTTGAAATCAACTTATCATAGGAGTCATTAATATGGATTGATGAATACTTCTTCACAGTGTAAACTTAGCCAAAAGTAGTATCTTCACTGCATAACAACAGCAATAAGTGAAATTTTTTAGAACACTTCTTTTATTATTAATTCCATTTGGAGGATTTAGCCAAAATATTGGTTTTATCTCGAAACTATCTACGGAAACTAATATTGTGTTTAAAAATGAAATTATTGAAACTGATGAAGTAAATATTGTTGGTTATGATTACTTGTATAATGGAGCTGGTGTTGGAGTAGGAGATTTCAATGGTGACGGTTTGCAAGATTTGTTTTTCGCAGGTAACATGGTGAATGATCAACTCTATTTAAATAAAGGCAATTTCACCTTTGAAGATGTTTCTGTATCCTCTGGAATCACTAGTAATGGATGGAGTAGTGGGGTTTGTGTATTTGACGTGAACAACGATCTTAAGCCGGATATATATGTGAGTCGAAGTGGCCCGAATTCAGAGGGCTTAATGAATGTGCTCTATGTCAATCAAGGGGATGGAACTTTTAAAGAAAATGCAAAAAAGTATGGCTTAGATATTACAGACCATAGTTCGCAAGCGGCACCAATTGATATAGATTTGGATGGTGATTTGGATTTATACTTGATGGGGCATCCTGGTAGTTTCAATCACGCCGTAAATTATCAAGATATAAGTAAAGAGGTTCAAGCGGGATTAATAGAGTCGGATAGATTATTAGAAAATATTGGAGGTCAATATGTGGACATAACACAGCAGGCAGGGATTTTTGAGTTTGGTTATGGTCTTGGACTAGCTGTTACCGACATCAACAATGACAGTTATCCGGATATCATTGTCTGTAATGATTTTGATGAGCCGGATCATTTATTTATCAATCAACAAAACAATACATTCAAGGATGAAAACTTAGCTTATTTTAATCATACTTCAAATTATTCAATGGGTAATGATGTGGGAGATTTTAATAATGATGGCCTACTTGATTATGTATCTGTAGACATGGCGTTTAGTGATCACAAGAGATCAAAGATGAACATGGCTTCTATGAGTTTAGATAAATTTTATACTCGAGTTCAATTGGGGTGGGGCCATCAGTACATGCATAATATGCTACAGCTCAATACTGGCAGAAACAAATTTCAGGAGATATCTCAATTCGCAGGAGTGGCTAAGACTGATTGGAGTTGGGCGCCATTGTTTTTTGATATCGACCAGGATGGAAACCTAGACTTATTTGTTTCAAATGGGTATAAGCGAGACACAAAAAATAATGATATCGGTTACAAGTTGGATAGTCTCAAAGAAGCGAGTGGTTCTGTAAAGATGTTAGACTTTCTGGATTTGATTCCCTCTGTGAAAATTGAGAATTACTTTTTTAAAAACAATGGAGATTTAACTTTTTCAGATTCTAGGTCTGACTGGGGAGTAGATGAGAAATTAAATTCAAATGGGGCCGTCTATGTTGATCTTGACAATGATGGAGATCTTGATTTAGTTTTAAATAACGTTGATGCTCTAGCGTCCATTTATGAAAATAAAACAGAGACTTCAAACCCTAAATTAACAGTGGATCTTTCAGATTTGGACCCTGGTTTCATTCACGGGAAAAAGATAAAGGTCATCACTTCTCAAAGACAGTTTGTCCAAGAGCATTATGCTGTTCGAGGTTATGCTTCTTCAGTTGATGCTAGACATTTTTTCTACTGTCAAGAAGGAGAAGTATTTGAAAGTTTAATCATTGATGATTCACTCATTGAAATTCTACCAAAGGAAGGTGGTGTGGTGAAACCTTTTGAATTGCCAGAATCATCTAAACTACCATTAAGCTTAGTTAGTAGGCCTCTTTTCTCTGATTTCACAGAACGATCTAAAATTGACGCTATTTATAAGGACAATAAGTACAATGACTTTGAAGATGAATCTCTGTTACCTCATCAATTGAGTACTGGAGGTCCTGAAATTGCAGTTGGTGATTTTGATAAGAATGGATACGAAGATTTTATTTTGACTTCCTCAATGGGCAAAATCCCAACCGTGTTTCTTCAAAATTCAAAAGGCACATTCAAGAAAATGCTCTCAAGGTCATTCTATAATCACCAATCGTCAGAAGATGGGGCTATCCAAGTTTTTGACGTTAATGGTGATAGAAACCTGGATCTAATAATTAGTTCTGGAGGTTATGAGCATGTTGAAGGAGATACCGCCTATTATAATAGACTTTATATAGGAAATGGCTTAGGTATGTTTGGATTAGTTAAAAATGCCTTACCATTTGATGGTCACAACTCCGGTCAAATAAAAATGTCAGACATTGATAAAGATGGTGACTTAGATTTATTGATTTGTGGAAAAGGCCATCCTAAGAAATACCCTTATGCTGGTCGAACAAAGATTTATGAGAATGTGAATGGCTTCTTCAAGGATAGAACTTCAATAATTGCACCTCAAATTGAATATATTGGAATGGTGAATGACGCCGAATTTGAAGATATTGATGGAGATGGTGATGAAGATATTGTTTTAGTAGGCGAATGGATGAAGATCGAAATAATGGAGAATGTGGGCGGAAAGTTTATCCGAAAAAAAAGTGAATTGGATATGATAGGATGGTGGTCGTGCCTGACCTCAGCTGATGTAGATAATGATGGGGACATGGATTTTCTTGTTGGGAATGCTGGAATGAATAACAAGTACAACGCATCTAAAGAAAACCCACTTGATATTTACGCTAATGATTTTGATGGGAACGGAACCTTAGATATTGTTCTTTCAAAAAAATATAATGGGGTAGATGTGCCATTGAGAGGAAGACAGTGTTCTTCAGAGCAGATGCCTTTTATTGCAGATAAATTTCCAACTTTTATATCCTTCGCGAACTCAGAATTAGAAGAAGTATATGGCAAAGAAAAGTTAGACCGTGCTCTTCATTATCAAGCAAACGAATTCAGGAGCGGAATCCTTAAAAATGATGGTAAAGGCAACTTTAAATTTGAACCTCTACCGGCCGAAGCTCAATTTTCATTTGTTAACGATTTCGAGTTTATTGATGTAAATGGTGATGGAAGAAAAGATATTGTTGGGGTAGGGAATAGATTTAATACAGAAGTTGAAACGACAAGATATGATGCTAGTTGCGGATTTGTATATCTCGTAAAATCAGATGAATCTTTAGAATATCAATCCCCTTTAAAATCAAATTTTTTCGCACCACATGATGCAAAATCAATCACTCAAATAAAAATGGCAGATGGCAGTATAGGATTATTGATAGGAAACAATAACCAAAAAGTACAATTGATAAAAATGAATTATTGACGGATTATTAATTGAGCAGATTCAACTTTAGCTTCACTAATAACCCTAACAGTATATAATCCAGAAGATAAATTTGAGACATCAATTTCAAGTTTCGAATTTCCATTTGCTTGCTGTTCCAGAATTAACTTTCCATTTAAATCAAAGAGCAGAATTGAATTGACATCTTGAAAATTATCAAGGCTAAAATTGACACTGCCCGAAGCAGGGTTTGGATACATTTCGAAGCTTAAATTTTCTAAATCATCAAATCCACTATCATCAAATACAACAATGTTTGAATCGCAAAAAGTCTCTACACATCCATTGCCGTTATTAACTTGTACACAAACACAATAATCACCTGGAGTTGTCCATGTATACCAAAATGGTGAGTTATAAGTTAACAAAGTGGCATCACAAAAGTCCCAGATGTAGGTGGCTCCGCCATTCACATTTGTTGTCGTAAAATCTACATAAAATGAATCAGACAATGCAATGTTCGCACCATTGAAGTTAAATGTCAACAGAGGTTCTTGATTAATTTCAATATCTATAATAGCCGTGTCATTTGGACAAACTCCAACTCCTGGAACAACATACTCAAATGAATAGTCATCTTCTGATAAATCTGTATAGTCTAAAAATCCGCTTGTGGAATTGAATTGACCCGAAGCCGTTGTTTCAGTCCAGTTTCCTCCCAAGTCGGCATCCAAAAGTGTATTTAAGTCAACAGAATCATTGATGTTACAAAAGATATCGTCATTGTCAGAACCTGCATCTGAAGCTTGATCAATGGTGATAGTGATTGTAGTTGAGTCTAAGCATCCAGCCCCATCATCTGCAATTAATTCTATGTCATGCGTGGCAGTAGAACCAAAACTTAAAACGGCATCCGTAGAAGTTGCAAAGGTGAATTCATCTAAATGCCACTCGTATGAGGTGGCACCTGTCGAAGTATTGGTGAAATTAATTACATCTCCAGAGCAGAAATTTAAGCTAGTCGTGGTGAAATTAGCAGTAACAGTGCATGCTGCCTGAACTTCAACAGTATATCCAGTGCATGAATATTCAGATAAGATGCAATGATTAAAGTTTGCGCACTCCATTGGGAAAATTCCGGGAGTGTTGAAAGGTAGTGTGGTGACAGAAGTGTTTTGACTTAATATATTGGAAGACACGAGAAGCATCACATTGTTAGCAGGAGATCCTGAGAATTGAATGTCGTGAAAAGTACCTGCGTATCCACTTAACAACACCATTGTTGTATTGAATTGAATCATATCGCCCTGCAGGATTACCAAGTTTCCTGGCGTAAAAGTCCCAGTTTTTCCTGGGCAAGTCGTTGAGGGTGGATCTTCAACACAAACTTGCCATGTTGTTTGAGCTCTTGAAAGCATACCAAGACAGAGAAGAATTGATAAAAGGAGTGCTTTTTTCATGACTAATTAATTTCTTAAAAGTTACGAAAAATTAGACGGAATTCTAAAATGCGAAATAATATCAACAAAATATTGATTTCTGCGTAAGATTAAATAGATGAAAAGGCCTTATCTTCGCGCCAGACCATAAGACCAATCAATTTAAATAATTCTCTATGCGTAAAGATTTGACAAAAGAATTTCTAGAACGACTTCAGCAATTGTTGGAGACTGGGAATTCTGCGTCTGTCATAGATGAGTTAGAAAACGTCCATCCGGCTGATATTGCTGACATTTTGACTTCATTGGGCGTTGAAGAATCTAAGCAGATATTAGATTTATTAGATGACCAAATCTCTGCCGAGGCATTGATGGAGTTAGATGAAGATTATCGTGAAAGAATAATCAAAAAATTATCTACTGATGAGATAATTGAACTAGTTGATAATCTTGAATCGGATGACGCGGCTGATTTGTTAGGCGAGTTAGAGGAAGAGGAGAAAGATGAGATTATATCTCAATTAGAAGATAAAGAGCATGCTTCTGAAATTACTGACCTTTTAAAGTATGATGAAGATACTGCAGGTGGACTCATGCATAAAGAGTACATCAAGGCTAAAACTCATTGGGCGGTTGATCGCACCGTGATTGAATTAAGAAGACAGGCTGAAGAGGTAGAGAGGGTTCATTCAATTTATGTGGTGGATAAGGATGACGTTTTATTGGGTATTTTATCACTTAAAGCTTTGCTATTCGCAGAGCCTAAGACACTGATAGATGATATTTACATGAAGGAGAACATCCATTATGTAAAAACACATGAGGATTCGGAGGAAGTAGCAGATGTCATGGAGAAGTATGATATGGTTGCTATTCCTGTTGTTGATAGACAATTGAAGTTAGTAGGTCGAATTACCATTGATGACATTGTAGACGTTATAAAAGAAGAAGCAGAGAAGGATTTTCAATTAGCTTCTGGTATTTCTGAAAATGTGGAAACATCATCTGGTGTTTTGAAAAATACGCGTTCAAGGTTACCTTGGATTTTAATTGGTTTAGCCGGAGGGGTGGCGGCATCTCAAATTATAAAGGGCTATGAGGGTCAGATTGATGTGAATCCTGCATTGGCATTTTTTATTCCATTAATAGTAGCCACAGCAGGTAATGTTGGTGTGCAGTCTTCTGCTATAATCGTGCAAGGTCTCGCTTCAAAAGATTTTCAATACACTTCTATTTTCAAACAAGTTGGAAAAGAAACAATGGTGGGAATCGTTGTTGGATTTATCTGTTCAATAATCATTTTGG
>JBLFXO010000158.1:0-8130 GCA_047609865.1 Arenicella sp. | reverse complement strand
ATGCAATAAAATTTGAGCTCCAATTCCGTAATCCTTTTTATCAAAACTACCCTTTTGCTGGCTTTCGTATGATTTCAATTTTTCAATCAAACCTACTTCTTTTCCTTTTTGTTGGATGAAGATTAACATTCCTTTAGCTTCTTCTTCAATCATTTTCAAAGAAGCACTTAAGTTAGATTGTTTATCTGCTCTCACAGCATCCAAAAGGTTATGATTAAATGAAGAAGACTCAACTCTTACCAATACTGGCTCATCCTCAGTCCATTCTCCTTTCACGATAGCTAAATGCTCTTCGTCAGTAGTAGTTTGCCTGAATGCTATTAATTTGAAGTCTCCCCAAATTGTTTTCAATTCAGTCTCCAACATTTTCTCAATCAATGACTCATGTTGCATTCTATATGCAATCAAATCAGCAATTGAAATCATTTTAAGATCAAATTTCTTTGCGATTTCAATAAGGTCTGGAACTCTAGCCATTGAGCCGTCTTCATTCATGATTTCAACAATCACTCCGGCAGCTTCAAAGCCAGCCATAGTAGATAAATCAATAGCAGCCTCAGTGTGTCCTGCTCTTCTCAATACGCCGCCTTTCTTTGCTCTTAAAGGAAAAATATGACCTGGTTTCCCAAGTTCCTCTGGTCTAATGTTTGGGTCGATTAATGCCTGAATTGTTTTGGCTCTATCAGCAGCTGATATGCCTGTGGTACAACCATGTCCATTTAAATCTATTGAAACTGTAAATGGAGTTTCGTAAGCAGCACTGTTCGTTGCTACCATTAACTCTAAACCTAACCTATCACACTCTTCTTCAACTAAAGGCGCACAAATTAATCCCCTACCATGCGTTGCCATGAAGTTAATTAACTCAGGTGTTGCATTTCTCGCCGCAGTTAAAAAGTCTCCCTCGTTTTCACGATCCTCATCATCAACGACAATGATTACTTTACCGGCTTTGATATCTGCTACGGCTTCTTCTATAGTGTTTAGTGCTACGCTCATTTCTACAGTTTGCATGGTACAAAAATACGCTTTTTGAAAGAACTGCTAAAATATATTATTGTTTCAATTGAAAAAAATTATCTTTAATTGTAATCAATATGAAATCCATGAAAAAACAAACTCTAATCTACTTTTGCCTCCTATTTATTTTTAGCTCATGTGGTTCTGAAGCCGAGGTTGAAGAACAGACAGAAGGAAATGATGAAGTTTTACAAGATTCCGTTGTTTCAGAAGAAAACGAGGTAATATTGATTGACATGAACCCTTCAGTTGAGTATGAATCACTTAGTGATTATGAGGAGTATAACAAAGAGTCCATTTTATCTTTAAATGGAAGTATAGGCGAGGAGGCGATTAGGATGCAACTTTTTGTTACCAACCGAGATTATGAGGGTAGATACTTTTATGTTAATAGACCAGAGGCCAATTTCCCAATAAGTGGAGAAATCATTGGATTAATGGATACTTTTAGTTTAGCACGCTTTAAGGATGACGAAGTACGTGAGACTTTCAATATGGCGTCTAAGGATAATCAGATATTTGAGGGGTACTGGACGAAAGAAGGCGATACTTTGAATCTTGAACTAGAATTGACCTCTGCTAAGCAATCTACCACTCAATTTTTAATTGACCATGTTGATAATCATTTTTTGACGCTAACAGAAGAGGGACTTTATCAGATGGTTGAAACTGGCTACCCAAGATGTTTTAATACATTTCAAACGTTTAAAGAAGAAGGCACTGGGACTGATACAGGGCAAATGTGGGATGATTATCAAAGTGCTGTTTTTCGAATTGACTCGACTATTGTTCTGATCGAATCCGAAGTTTACAATATGGAATCAGCAAACTATTTAGAAGGTCATGGTTACGATTCTGACGATCCTATTTCCGAAGGTTATACATTGGATGCTCAAGTAGATATCACCATAAGCGTCATTAAAAATGGAATGGCTGAGGAAAAAGAATTAAAATTTAATCATGAGAGTGATAATTTAGACCTCTTCATTTTTCAAGACTATCTAATTTTTGCAGGCATAGAAACTGACCTCAGCATTATTTACAAATGGAGTCAGGACGATATGAACTATCTTCTTCTAAAGTAAATTTATGACATTAAGAGTTCAAGCTTTTGAACTGATTGCGTCCAGCTGAATCTTGATTTGACATGGGCCTGACCTGCTTTCGAAATCTTGCAGTATAAATCTTGATTTGATAGCAATGCGTTAATGTGTTCAACAAACTCTTCTTTCGTACTGGCTATTAATATCTGTTCGTTTGGTTTTGCATTTAATGCATTATTAGCTAAAGGAGTAGTAATTACTGGTAAGCCCATGGCCATAGCTTCAAGCAATTTGTTTTGTAATCCCGTCCCGATAAAAAGTGGCGCCAAAAATATTTTTCCGCTGGCATATGATTCCTTAATGTCATCTACCCATCCAGTAACGGTTATGTTTTCAATTTTCTTTAAATCAATAATTTTTTGATGTGGAGATGCTCCTGATATCATGAATTTGAGTTCAGACAATTCTGGACTCAACTGCTCACCAATAAATTCAGAGCACTCAATGTTAGGAGGATAATTCATGTTACCTATGAATACTAGATCATGACTCTTCTCTGATTTAGATGAATAATTGAAAAAGTCATCTGAGATTCCGTTTTCAATTATTTCAATTTTCTCTTTTTCAGGGTGGCTTATTAAATCTCTATCTTGTTTTGAGATGATGGTATGATGATTGAAGTAGTCAAAAATTCTATTTTCATACTCACTCAAACGCTTTCCTTCAATCTTATAAAGCTTAGCCTTTAGGCCTTTCTTAATTTCAGATCTCCTCAACATACCTTTGCTCAAGGCGTCCATGTAATCTATTGTTTTCGGTACGTTGTGAATGTCCTTCACATATTCTGCAGTTCTGATTAGTTGGCAGTAAATATGGTCGGGTTGAATGTCATTAATTTCTTTGTGGATTCTCTTTTGAATCTTATTTTGATAAAAGTACCCAATTTGAAATGGCTTATTTGTAAAGACCTGTTTAGCTGTATTCCAATATATAAGAACCTTGCTTAATGGATAAATTGTCACCTTCTCACAGAAGCTTTCAATCTCTTTTACCCATTCGTCTTTAACTGTTTGATCAGTAAGGCAATTCAAATAAATTTGATGTGATTTCGCTAATTCTTTGAGCTGATAGTAAGCTCTAAGTTTATCTCCTTTCTCTAGCGGGTAAGGGAATCTTGAAAGAACAACGAATAACTTCATTAGCTCTTATAGAAAGTTAAAAGTTGCTCAATAATGGCAGAATTATCAAATTTCTCTTCAACCAGTTTCCTGGCGTTTTTGCCAATTCTTTCGGCTTCTTTTGGATTTGAAGTTAACTTCATGATGCAGTCAGCGAACTCTTCAGATGAATCTGCTATTAAGATGTTCTCACCATGAGCGCAATCAATGCCTTCAGCACCAATCGAAGTTGAGATAATTGCTTTACCTAATGCCATTCCTTCAATGATTTTTATTCTCATTCCACTTCCTGAAAGTAAAGGCACAATCATGATGTCATGATCATTCATGAAGTCTTGAGCACTCTCAACTTCTCCATGAATTAAAAACTTATCAGATGCCAATGAATTCAAGTGTGTCGGCATGTTTCTGCCTGCCAAGTGAACTGATACATCTTCTTTTTTGAGTATTGGCCAAACTGTATCAATGAACCAGTGAATTGCTTCTTTGTTTGGCTCCCAATCCATTGCTCCAATATGAAACAACTTATTGCTTTTTTCTCGAGGCGATTCTTTCAAAGGATAATCTTTCAAATCAATCCCGAAAGGAATAGAAATGATAGGCTTTTCGCATTTGAACTCAATAAATCTGTCATGATCTTCTTTGCTAATCGCAGCAAGCCCGTCCACTTCGTTTATTGTTTTGGTTTCGTATTTCTTAAGCTTACTTGCCAAATGTTTGAGGTACATTTTCTTCGCCTTATTCCCGGTTGAATTAGCTAGTCGCTCCCAAATGAGGTGTTCTAAGTTGTGGCTACGTAAAACTATTTTAGCCGAACAACATTGTCTGATGGTAGCGATATAAGGAGTCATGAAAAGACTCTCTAGGTGTACGACATCAAAATCTCCATCCGTTAAAATCTCTCTTATTCTTTTATCAAAATCAGGTGAAAAGAACCTGTTAACATTGTACGAATCAGCTGTTACTAGGGCAGAAAAGGCATCAATGACATTCACTCGGGTATCTAAAAAGATGCCTTCAATTTGAGTTTTCTTTGCAAAATCTGAGTCAATCTGATCGATCAGGAATGGATGCTTGTCTGTGCTCGCTGTCAATATTTTTAAATCGACCCCTTTTTGAATAAGGCCGTCAGAAATTCTGCTCATGGCAATACATCCGCCATCAACTTCTGGCTTGGGAGGTTTATTACATAACTGAAGAACTTTCATCATCATGGGGCTTTTCTGAAAATCTTACGAAAATATTTCTTGTAAACATCAATGTCAAATAGTGCTGAATCGTTCGCCGCTTTATATGTCAGGAATGCCCCTAAAGGTAAAAGAATAAAGGTACTCATCCACATTCCTTTCCACGGAATCATAAATCCCGAACTGACCATGTTTTCTCCCATAATTGTTAAGATGTAATAGAGTAGAAAGAAGAGCGTAGCGAAAACCAAGGGAGTTCCTAGTCCACCTTTTCTAATAATCGCGCCTAAAGGGGCTCCAATAAAAAACAGCACCATTATTGCCACTGGTAAGGTGAATTTTTGGTGCCATGTGGTTTTGTACTGATTGACGTTTGTTTGATGAGCAGCTACCATCTTTTGGTTACCGAAAAGCATGTCTTTGGTTCCTCTGATTTCGCTTTGAGCATCTGTAAGATTTAGTGTAATCTCACTTTCATGCATGTTTTCTAAAAGGATAATGGTGTCTACAGCTTCCATGTCTTCTATTAGAACTTGTTTGGTAGAGTCCATAGTGCTATCAATTTGAAAAGATGTATTCAAGGTGACTAACTGGTTCTTCGTGATCTCCCTAAAGCTGGCATCATCTTTTTTATATTTCACTTCTAATGAATCTAGACTTTCCGCAAGTTGAGCGTAATTCATCATTTCAAAATCCCTCTTGAACATGTCTTCATCAGATTCCTCCATTTCAAATCCACCCATATCAAATCTAATTATGGCTTCATCAAAGAACGTTTTCTGAAAAGGATAACGGTCATTTTGGACCTGAGAAGGACCAATTTTCTCATACATAGCACCACTAATTAGCTTGAGGAACATGTATCTGCTGTCGTCAGATTTTAGCATTTTACCTGATTTTGCTTTGATGGTTTTAGCTACATTTTGTTCTCCGTATTCATAAATTAGAACGCCTATTAGATCACCAGTATCATCATTCTTTTCATCTACTTTGATACTATAATTATCAATGTCATTGTAAAATACACCCGGTGTAATACCAAAAGTTGGCTTCTTCTCAGTGATGTCATAAATTATGGCTCGCCATTTATAATTGGCAACTGGCAACATGTAATTCGTAAAATAGAAGGCCCCCATGGCCAGAAAGAGGACGAAAACAAACATGGGTCTCATTACTTTTAGGAGAGACATACCGGATGCTTTCAAGGCTGTAAGTTCATTGTGTTCGGCAAGGTTACCATAAGTCATTATGGATGAAAAGAGCACAGCGAGTGGCAGTGCCAAAGGAATTAATGTTGCCGAAACGTAAAAAAGAAGCTCAAGTAGAATTGAAATTTCTAATCCTTTACCGATTAAGTCGTCAATATATTTCCATAAAAATTGCATGACCAAGAAAAACATGGCAATGAAAAACGTAATCAAGAATGGCCCGATAAACGATTTAATAATGAAAATATGTAATCTCTTCAAGATCTAGTTTATTATCAGAAACGCATTAATAGGACCAAAAGTATGCAGAAAAAGAGAATCTTCTTAAGCGCCAAGCACCATTTTAAGTTCACCTATTTGATTTTCCCAAAGTAATTTGGACTCATCCATTTCATCTTCCTCAGAAAAGTCAGTGATAATGATAGCTACGTCATTAGTTAAATCGTCAATTTTAATAGCGATTTCAAAGAAAGTTTTCAATCCAGCCTCCTTATCTTCTTCCCACTGAAACTTAACAGCTTCACCTTTTCTTTTACCTAATAAAGTAGCAGTTTCTGAAGCTCCATCCCAAAAGAAAATAAAATCATCTCCTTTAATGTTTACGTCATCTGCAAACCATTCACTCAATCCACTTGGTGTTGATATCATATTGAAAAGAACCGGAGTAGATGATTTTACTTCGAATTCCATTTCGTATTTAACTTTCTCGCTCATCTCAAAATATTAATAATCACCTACTTAGCCTATTTTTCGATTAATTGTGTTCAGTTCGAAAAGCATTTTTTCGGCGGGTGGCAAAGATAGTGTTTTTTTCCTAATTAAAAGGTGTTCAGTTGATAGGAGGTCATTTTTTTTTGTAAAGCGGGTGAAAGTATTCAGTATTAAGACCAAAGATCAAGTATTGAGATTGATTATTTTCAGGCTCATTATTCTCATTCATTCAGCGCACTTCACTTATATCTCTCAAACCCATCCTCAATTGCGAAGCAATACCCTCTTCCTTTTAGGAGGAGGGCTGCGCAGCGAACAGCTAGTAGTGAGGAGGTCCCTAAACGTATTTCGCCTTAATCCTGATATCATTTTCGCTAAAGACACCTTCTCCAAAAGATTCTAGCTTAATAATCATCTGATCTTTTGAGGGAATCATCTTCATTGCCTCTCTAAAATCTTGGTTGATTTTTGCTAAAGTTGAAAAGAATACCTCCTTAATTTTTTGAACAGAAAGAAGACCTTTATCTCTATTTTCTTGAACCTCAAGTGAAACAATTAATTTCTTATTTCCTTCAGCATCTTCATCCACTTCTAAGAAGTAAGAATTCACTTCTTCCTTTAAGTTTTCTTGACTATAAATTGTTTCTTGAATGTCAGTAGGACTGATGTTTGATCCGAAGAAAGAAACGGTCATATCTGCTCTACCGTAATGGAGTAGAAGAGGTAAGTCAGTTTGAGTATCCTCCAGTTCATTCTTGTCAATTCCGAATTCCTCTAGCATCTTGTAAACTTCTTTCAAACTTAAAGTATGACCTCTGTCATGCAGGTTATACCTCACTTTTGGAGTCACATAACCTGGTCTGCAAATTGTCACCAATAACTCTCCTTCATCAGAACTTTCGAATAAGAAATCAGCGGGGTTATATTGAAAAATCATTGGCAAGGCTCCGGTGTGTTCTAACATCTTCTCTCTTAATTTTTCATTTGAATCCAATAATTTTCTAAGACTGATTGTAAAGTCATTCTCAGCGGACATGTTTAACTCTAAGTCAGAGGCCCCAAGAGAACTAAATACTTTCTTAATTCCCTTTTTTAATAAATGATCACGCAATCCTTCTGACATAGATTCGCCACCAAAAATGAATGTGATGTCATAATCTTTCCAGTTAATATCTCCATTGTCTACCAAATACTTTAAAAATGGAGGATATCCCATAATCACATATTTCTGACCACTTCCAAAATCCATCAAGGTGTTTACAATCTTCTCTTTATCGGGACCAAGAGACTTTAACTTTGAGAATGAAACACAACTCATAGTCACGTTCACTCCTGTCGCCCAGGGACCTAATGCAAAAGCATTAATGATAAATAAAGGTTCTTTGCCTACCAAGTTCTTTAATCCAAACTCAATCATCTTAGCGTTTCTCTTTCTTTCAACTTTTCCTCTTACCCAAGAAGTAGCTTTGCCTGTCGATCCCGAAGACTCATCAATGATGATGTTCTTGTTTGGAATCATTCCGCCTGCGCACATTGAATCCAAAGAGTTTTTCTTGATATAGTTCTCTTTATCAATCACCGGAATTTCATGAATGTTCGGCACAAATCCAGAGAATGATGGACGCTTAAAGTTCTTAGACTTTAAAAAATCACGATAAGCTGGCACATTATTTTTAGCCTTGATGAACTCTAAATAAGCTCTAGCCTTACTATTAAAATTCCTCAATTTGTTGACTCCTGGAATGTAAATCAGTTTGATTGATCCAGTTGTGATCATTGTAAG
>JBLFXO010000157.1:0-8137 GCA_047609865.1 Arenicella sp. | reverse complement strand
GATAAAACTGCTCAGCAATTTGCTGATTTAGGTAGAAAAGACATTTATATTTCTGAATCAAACTATCATTATAACGGAGGCGGATGCTGTTAGAAGGGTAGGGGCCATAATGACGAAAGCTTTGCTTCATCATAACCAGGCTTTCATTACTCATCCTGACAAGGCTGTGCCTTCTTCAGGGATTCAAACAAGCCATTCAATCCTTTGTCCATGAACTAAAAAGGTCTAACATTAATAATGTTAGGCCTTTTATATTTTCTAATTACTTTCTATTTCAAAACGGTCACATGACCTCTTTGAGTGTACTTTTTATCTGACAGCTCCTCACTAAATTCAACTTGCCAAATATAAACGCCATCTTCAACAATAATACCTGAACCGTAAGTTCCATCCCATCCTTCATCAGAGCTGTATGATTCAAAAATAACTTCTCCATAGCGGTTAAATATCAAAAAATGGAAACTCCAATAATCAAATCCACTTGTAAATACAGGTTTGAATTCATTATTGAAAGCATCTCCGTTGGGCGTAAACGTGTTTGGAATATAATAAGTCAAAATATCATTCACTCTAATAATCTGAGAAATTGAATCCTCACAAAGTCCATTATCAGAGTAAGCGGTCAAAACCACGGTGTATTGTTCTGGAACTTCAGGATAAGTGTAGCTTGGGTCTATCTCAGTACTATTTGCACCTTGATCTCCGAAACTCCAATAATAAGATCCAGCATTTTGAGAGTAATTATTAAAAGAAATATCCGTGAATTCAATATTCGTCACGTTCAAGGAAGGAGAGAAGTTAGCTTCAGGAATTGCAGTGATATCCACATAATTAGTATAAGTTATTTCTGAGACACAACCAATTTCGGAGGTGATCGTAAGCGTCACGTCATAAGTTCCGGCATCATAATTGACCACGCCATTCGCGCAATCAACGCCGCTTTGATTATTGCCAAAATCCCAAAGGCATTGATCAGACGCGCTTGCATTTAATGAAGAGAACACTATTTGCTGAGGTGCACATCCAATTAAATTATTTGCAGTAAAATTAGGATCTGGATTCGCATGTATTTCAAGAATGACAGTTAAAGAATCAGGACATAAGTTCAGATTAGAAGTGTTATACATTATTTCATAAGTCCCAACATCAGAACCACTGAGGTTGACTTCACCTGAATTCACATTTAAATCAAGAATTCCTCCGTTAAGCATAGTGTAGGAAAAAAGGCCTCCTGCTAATCCACTTACCAAGGTGATTGGATTAGCATCTTCAATACAATAGTCAAGTCCTTCAACATAATCGAAACTGGCATCATCAGGCACCAATAAGCTTACCGTAACGTCATCAGTGTCTTCACATCCATTATTGTCAGATCCTATCACCGTATAGTTCGTTGTGACTGTCGGATTGAAAATTTGATTATCAATGACACCGTTATCCCAGGTGTAATTAATTGTACCGCTCGCCGCTAAAAGAGCATCATCACCAGGGCAAATACTGTAATCAAGCCCAGCATCAACTGTAGGTAAGGAGAACACTTCAAAAGTGAAATTAGCAAAGGCAGGACAATTTGCATGAGGAATGTATGTGATGTCATAAATCCCCGGTATGGAAGTTACCATATTGATTTCTCCCGTATTCAAGTCAAGGTCTAAGCCAGCAGGAACAGCAGAGAACTCTCCACCTACATCACCTGTGATTACAGGTAACACATTCGCCTCACTTTGGCAACTATTAATGAGAGGGTATGAAAATGAAGGATCTAAAGGGTTCACGGTTATGAAAACGGAATCAGCTCCCCAGCACCCTGAATTTGCTTCTGTTACCGTTGCAACAATCCATTGATCATTGGTAGGGCAGGCACTTGTACTAATTGCTGTGGTAGAACTAACTATGCTTGCCGGTGTCCAAGAAATGCCATAACTAGCACCTACTATAGAAGGGAAGGGAACCAAAGCTACTCCGCATTGAGAGCAATCTCCACAACTTATATCAGTTATCGCTGCAGTCACTTCAATATTAAATGGTTCAACCGTTAAGGGAATATTAATGAAGCAAGTGTCGTCTATGCCATTCGTGTACTCCACCAAATAGTTTGTTGAATTGAATGGGCCAACAGTTGTGTCAGAATCTCCTAATTGGTTATTCCATAAATAATAATATCCAGCTCCACAAGAGTTTGGGAAAATTTGAAAATTGTCTATGCCCCAATGATCAAAATTTGCACCACTTGAAGCTGGCTGAGACCATCTGAACATTGTATTCAATGAATATGCAGCAGCTGGAATGTCAAAGCAATAATTGGCCCATGTAAAATAGGGTCCCGTCCCATTGATTGTTGGCTCAAAGTAGAAGATGTCCACCCAAGTAATTCCATCAATTGAATATTGAAAATTTACACCTTCATTAATTTGATCTGGCTCTTCACAATCATTGATAGCCGCATCATCAGAACCAAAATCTAAATCAAAGCAAATTTGTCCTCCGCATGAAACGTCAAAATCGCTTGTCGTCAGAACTCGAGGTGCAGGAACATTTCCAAACCATGCGGCATTTGTTCCATCCAGAGTTGGTCCGCAAGGCATTCCAAAGATATTTGCTTGTGAAGTCGTCCAACCAGGTGCTAATCCACCACCATTAAAGTCTTCGCTTAATCCAGGTCCCGTAATATAACCGAGTACTTCTATGTCTACAGATTCACCACAAGAAATAGTAGGCGCGGTGAGAGGATTGATCAAATCAATTGTGCATTGAGCAATGGAAAAATTGCCCAGCATCAATAATAAAAAAACAGCACTCATTCGCTCCACATTGCAAAGTTAGGTGTTTAAACACTCATACAATTTAAATTATGTATTTTTTCGATAAATGACAGTCTAAACATGATGAAATTATCTTAGTAGATCAAAAAAAAGGCTTACCAAGTTTTTGATAAGCCCTTAATGTTTCATAGGAAAGATTATTTCAAGACGGTCACATGTCCACGTTTGATATGCCTTTTATCAGACATAGTTTCCTTAAAGTCAATTTGCCAAATATAAACTCCGTCTTGAACTAAACCACCATCTCCGTAATTTCCGTTCCATCCGTATTCGGTATCATAAGACTCAAATACAATTTCTCCCCAGCGATTGAAAATAGTTAAGTGATAATCGTACTTGTCATATCCTGAAGTGAATATTGGTTTGAAAGTCTCATTATAATCATCCCCATCCGGAGTGAAAATGTTTGGAACATAAAAGATGATAACATCATCAATAATGATCAACTGAGAGACAGAATCTAAACACATCCCATTTGCAGAATAAGACCAAAGGGTCACTAAATATTGACCTGGTGCCTCATTTGGAAACTGATGAATTGGGTCAGTCACAGCAGAATTCACAGAATTATCTCCGAACTCCCAATTATAATAATCTGCATAAATAGAGTTGTTGGTAAACTCAACCACCGGGTCTTCAACAGTTATTTCGTGAGGAGCAAATGCAAAAGCCGCCTCAGGAATCTGTGTCACACTCACGTAGTTTAAATAAGTATCTGTAGCACTGCAACCTTCAGCTGTTGTTACCGTGAGATTAACATCAAAGTTTCCTGCCATGTAAGTATTCACCACCTGTCCACATCCTGTCGCAATGTTGCCATCACCAAAGTCCCAAATACAATTTTGTCCAACAGGGAATGTATTATTTGTAAACGTTACATTCAGAGGCTCACATCCAATTAGAGGATTTCCACTAAAGCTAATCACAGGAATAGGGTTCACAGTCAGCAGAACGTTTGCTGGTGGTCCAACACAACCGTTTACAGATGTTGGTGTTACTTCAACTGTCGTAATGATTTGAGAAGTAGTTCCATTAGTTGCATTGAAAGTCCCAATGTTTCCAACACCATTCAAGCCGTATCCAACATCAACATTTGTTGTGTTTGTCCAAGCGAAGTTTGAACCAGCCGGAATTGAATTAAATGCATTCACTGTTAGCTGATTTCCTTCGCAAATGTATTGGTTGTTTAGAACATCCATAACAGGTGTAGGGAAGATATCAATCACGGCTTGCCCAGCAATTGTATTGGTACATCCATTACCGTCAGTAATAGATACCAGATCATAAGTTCCAATTGCGGCGCTATTAATGACTAAAGGTGTCACTGCCGTATTAGATACAACAGCATTCCCATCTAGGTTGTAAGTGACATTCCAAGTTGGAGTTCCTGCCGTAATATTTATATCAAGATTTGGTAAAGGGTCGGCAGAACAAATTGTTGTAGCCCCCGTTATGTTAGCATCTGGTATTTCGTTCACAGTAATATCATCATTGTAAGTTGCCAGTGGGCATCCTGCGATATTGATGTCATTAGTTACTGTATAAACTCCAGGTGTACTTAAGTCCAAGTCAACTTCACCAGTATTTGGATTGATTGAAAGACCGGCTGGCATTGCAGAGAAAATACCACCACTACCATTATTGATATATGTTGGCAAAGGATCCGCATCATTCGCACAATAGATATCCAGAGTGAAATCGGCAATTGGTGCCGGAGAGATTACTAATTGTAAGGTAAATGTTTGAGGACATAGAGATCCAACTCCGCCAGCTGTACTATAAGTAATATCATATGCACCCAAATCAGAACTTATCAATGTCACCGAACCGGTCGCAGGGTTAATATCTAAAGTCGGACCACCTGATACAGTTGTATATGAAAATGTTCCTCCGGTTAATCCGGTAATATTTAAAGTTGGGTCAGCTGCCGTCTGGCAATAAGTTAAACCTGGCGCATAATTGAAACTTGCATCATCTAGGTCGTTAACAGTCAAAGTGAAGTTTTCAGCTAAGCCTGTACATCCATTTGCCAATGGAGTTACTGTAAAGTTTCCAGCTTCTGTTCCTCCGTTCGTCATACTCAAGAATGAATTGATATCACCAGAACCAGCCGTTGCTGTTCCAATTGACGCATTGTCATTTGTCCAATCATAAGAGGCACCTCCCATTGATCCTGAGAACACAATCGTTGTAAAGTTAGCGCCGACACAAACTGTTTGATCTAGAATTGGATTAACCACTGGTACTTCTAGTATAGTAACTGAAAGGGTAGAGTCATCAAAACAAATCCCTGGAGTTGTATATGTAATATTGTAAGCGCCAGGAGCAGAAGTTGAAGTGGTAATGGCACCTGAAGCTGCATTAATTGATAATCCAGCTGGTGCAGAAGTAAATGTTCCTCCTCCAATTCCTGAAATAGTTGGGTTTTGATTAACATCATTCGTACACCATGTTCCTCCCGTATATGAAAATCCAGGATCTTCAAGCGGTGGGAATGGACCACCAGTAACAGTTGTTGGACAACCATTAGCATCTATAACGTCAAATGACCACATTTCACCTCCATTAAGGCCACTAACCGTAATCGTTCCGCCATCAGTAGCAGTAGTATTCACAAATGAAGCGGTTGCCGGTAATAGATTAGAAGCAGTAAAGTTTGAACCATCAACAGCAGGTAAACCGCCGTTCAAGGTTGAAGTTGAAGTTCCAGCTTGACAATCTTCAGTAAAAGTTGAAGAAAATTCAGGGAGATATTGAACTGCGAATGCTGCGCCCATTTCATAGCAAGGCATTGTTCCGTTCACAAAACTATACGTTCCACCCGTTTGGTCATACATGGTGAGGGGAACATAATAAATCGTATTGTCAGTGAATGTTCCAGGAGGATATGCATTAATGTAGAACATATCATTCAAGTCAGTGAAATTGTCATCAGATGTCAATCCGATAAAACAAGGGTCATCCGGAACATTATCAACAAGGTTAGGTGTCACAGCTACAGTTGGAGGACAACTGTACATTAACCAAGAAACACCAGGATCGTATGGTGGGCCCGGAGGGTTGAACATTTCACCTGGTCCTGTCCAGTCATTATTTGTCATTAAATCAATTTGATCGCCAAAGCAGAGAACGTAGTCATTAGGACTATTTCCAGTAATGTTTGTAGAGAATGTTCCAATTTCAGCATCACAAGCACAAGAAGTAGGAGCATTATAGACGATTGTATTTGAACAGGCAACATCATCAGAAAAGTAAACCGTAATTGTACTGGCAGAACCATCTGAAGGGATGCCGCTAATGCTGTAAGTCTGTCCTGAAATGAAAGGGAGATTTATTATCGTGTCATATATGGTTGTTCCATTATCGACCTCTACCACCATGGTTCCCGTGGCTGGGGCATCAGTAAAATCCATATATCCAGTCATGGCATAGGTATCCGTATTTTGGTCGCAAAGGCCAATGTTCCCTTGAAAAAAGTCTAAATTACAAATACATATAGGCGCAGTATAGTTGACTGTTTGCGTACATGCAACGTCAGCTGAAAAATAAGCTGTAATATCACAAGGTGCACCATCAGCGGATTGTCCAGCAATGTTATAAGCTTGAGGTGAGGTAAAAGGGGCCGGGAATGATTGCTGATTTCCATTACAATCTTCAATAATTAAAGTTCCAGTAGTAGGTGCTCCAGCAAATTCAACCTGTCCAGAAGAGGAATAAGTTCCCCCAACACATGCCGTTATACTAGCAGTTAAGTTCGTTATGAGACAAGGGATAGCACAGTTTCCTGTGTTACATGAGGCCTGACTTGCGCAATTCACTACCCAACCAGATGTACAGCCTGTATTGGTTAGGGTAATTGAATTAAAGGGCACATCAGAACACACGGTTAAAAGTACATTTCCATAAGATTGTCCTCCGCAATTGTACGGTCCTACAACGTTTCCGTTGATTCCCATATTTGCTCCTGTTAGCGTTAAAGTTCCACCAGTGTTGGTAGAAATTGTTCCATAGTCATTCGTGTTTACTGCTCCATAAGAAACAACTAAACAAGTAACAGCAGGTCCAACTACGGTTGAAGTAATGAATCCGGCGCATCCTGATCCTGTCCAGATACCGGGACCTGAGACAGTGCCAGGAACATTCCCTCCACACCCTGGGTCTGTATATCCACTTCCATATGGATTCACTGTTCCTGTTGATTGAAAATCACCACAGTCGACAGGTGCCTGGCCAAAACTAAAATTGGCAAGCGCAACAATCGTAATAATTGCAAGAATATTTTTCATAACTATTGGTTATTGTAAGACCAAGTAATAACTTTCTCAATGGTTGCTTTACAACCATTGTTATCAGTTACTTCAAGCTTAATTAGAAAATCAGCTTCATTGTCAAATACCATAAAAGGGCTTTGTTGATCAGATGTATGACCTTGTCCGAAATCCCAATGATATGTAAGAGTAGTAGATGTCAACAAACCTGAAGCATCAGTAAACTGAATCCCACCAGCCGGTAAGATATGTTCTTCGTTAAAGTCTGGAGTGAATCCAGGACAATTGTCATCAATTACATTTTGAGTTTGGCCAAAAGAAATGGCAGTCAATGAAATGGCAGATAGGGTTAAAAAGAAATTTTTCATAGTCAAGCTTTTCAGTAGAATAGGTCAATAGACCTTGGTTCTACTAATATACGATTGAAAATCAAAGTGGTTGCCATTTTTTATTAACAGAAAAAGGCCTTGATGTTAAACATCAAGGCCTTCAAATTATTTTCGAATGACAGATTTTTATTTCTTCTCAGTCTTTTCAGCTTTCTTTTTATCGCTGCAACATTTCTTTTTGTCACACTTTTTCTTCTCTGTCTTATTCACTTTTTTCTCGCCATCTTGAGCGTAAACGTTAGAAAATGAACCAATGAAGGCTACAAGTGCAATCGATACTAATACTTTTTTCATCTCTTTATATATTTAGATTTATTACTTTCTTCTATTCAAGGTACGTAATTACTTTTGAAAGACCGCCAGAACAGTATTCTTTCCTTGAACCTTATCATCAATTTTCACTTTTACATCCGTCCCAATGGGTAAGAATATATCAACTCTTGAACCGAATTTGATAAAACCAAATTCTTGACCTTGTTCAATCGTTTCTCCCGCTGTAGCATAGCACCTAATTCTTCGCGCCACAGCACCTGCAATTTGACGATATAAGATTTCTTTCCCTGAAGAATGCTCGGTAACAATAGTAGATCGTTCATTCTCAGTTGATGACTTTGGATGCCATGCAACCAAGTATTTTCCTTTATGATATTTGTAGTAC
>JBLFXO010000156.1:0-8143 GCA_047609865.1 Arenicella sp. | reverse complement strand
TCTGCTCAGTCACATCAACCAGCGAAATTGTTATGCCTCCCATTTCTTTTCCCGGGTTTACTTCCCAATCCCAAAATTGAGTTTCAGAACTTAAAAGACTCAAGTCATTACTCGGGATAGCATTCAGTTTTTTTGAGATATTTCTTGATTTAATATCGTCAAATATTTTGTGCATCATTTTATTTGGAAAGAGATCGAAATGATTCTTTTCAAGCAGTTCACCTGGAAGTTTGGATAAGAGATCGGAATAGCCTTGGCTAACAAATAGGTAGTTGTATTTGTCATCCAAATAAGCAAAGCAGAATTTTTTCGAATTCTGAAACTCATTAAAGATATTAACTTGCAATTGACCAGGAGTCGCCATAAGAATTTTTGCGGTTATGTATGATTTTTGAAGAATTCAATTCTCAGAAATCCACGATTCCTTTCTTTACGGCATACATTATTATTCCGTTCGAATTTTTAGCTCCTGTCTTTTTTAAAATATTTGACCTGATTCCTTCAACTGTTCTTACTCCTTTATATATCATTTCAGCTTGCTATCTCGTACTATATTCTTGGCTAATTAAATTTAGGCATAAATACTCAAGTATCCTTGTAAAAGTTTCTTTTTCTACCTTCGCTTAAATAATTATCAGAATTCATGAGCAAAATAAATTCTGAATGCGATTAAGTCAAGTTTAAGTTCATTTATGAATTGTACAAATGTACTTTCAAACCAAAAAAGTGACTATTAATTTTACAAAAAGGATAGTACCTGATCGCCCAAATTATTCCAAACATATTGACGACCCTTCACTTATTCCTGAGGCAGGCCTATATAGTATCGATAGAGAAAGTTGTGACTATATTTCTTTATGATCTGGTTTGAAAAGATTTACAGCTTTGGTTCTGCTCGAAAAAAGACCTTTTCAACTAGGTTTTTCTAACTAGAAGGAAGCCCTTAAATGGCTCAAATGGTATATATAATTGAGATAAATGTCACCGATTCAAATAAAATAAATGATTTTTTGGTAAAATATTAAGACGGGAACTACAGTTCTATTGGAGACATCTCTGAAAATATTGACAAATATGACATGATCATTTTTGCATTCAATATGTTGGTAAAAAATTAGGATCATCCAATATATCGAAAGAGTATTTCTCAAAGATATTTAATGCTGTTACCGACCTAGTGATGATCTTAAACGCAGAAGGACAAATGATTGATCACAACAAAGCTGCGACATTCTCACTTGAAAAACCTGATGATAAATTCAAAGGAACGTTTCTCAATGATTACATTTTTTCTGGTAAGGAAATATTTAGTTACATCAAGACTGCATTGAAAATGCTGTAATACTGAAGTTTTTATAGATGGACAGAAGGTCGTGTATATTTTTCCGGATTAATCTACAATGGTCATCTACATTTAATAAGTCTGCAAATTTTTGATTACAAAAAATTATTTCACCTTCTAAAGTCCTACGATATAATGCCGATAAATTTCTATCAATAAATTCCCTATGATTTTAATCTCCGTTTCAAAGTTCTTTTTATATTTTGTCTGCTCAGTCACATCAACCAGCGAAATTGTTATCCCACCCATTTCTTTTCCAGAGTTTACTTCCCAATCCCAAAATTGAGTTTCAGAACTTAAAAGACTCAAGTCATTTGCCGGGATAGCATTCAGTTTTTTTGAGATATTTCTTGATTTAATATCGTCAAATATTTTGTCCATCATTTTATTTGGAAAGAGATCGAAATGATTCTTTTCAAGCAGTGAACATGTAAGTTTGGAGAAGAGAGCGGAATAGCCTTGACTAACAAATAGGCAGTTGTATTTGTCATCCAAATAAGCAAAGCAGAATTTTTTCGAATTCTGAAACTCATTAAAGATATTAACTTGTAATTGACCAGGAGTCATCATAAGAATTTTTGCGGTTATGTATGGTTTTTCAAGAATTCAATTCTCAGAAATCCACGATTCCTTTCTTTACCGCATACATTACTATTCCGTTCGAATTTTTAGCTCCTGTCTTCTTTAAAATATTTGACCTGATTCCTTCAACTGTTCTTACTCCTCTGAATATCATTTCCGCAATTTCTCTGGTACTATATTCTTGACAGATTAATTTCATTACTAATATTTCTAATTCAGTTAATTTATCACCACCTTTTTTGAATTTCGGTGATAGTGAAGCATTAGACAATAGGCTACCAAGTAGCAATTTTGAAGTACGATCATTCATATAATACCCAATACTCATTAAGCTCTCAATGGCCAATTCAATCTCATCAACGCTCTCATCTTTGGTGATATAACCGTTCGCACCATTCTCAATTGCACTGACAATAAATTCTTCTTCATTATACATTGAGATGAACAATATCTTGATATTTGGATACTTTTTAGAAATCAATTTCGCGGTTTTAGCTCCATTTAAAATGGGCATCTTGTAGTCAAGAAAGGCGATATCAATCTTCTGTTTTTTAAGTCTATCAAGAAACTCTTGACCATTTACAGCTTCAAGAACCACCTCTATATTATCCAGACCATTTAAAATCTGAATTAAACCTTGTCTAAAAAGCGTTTGGTCTTCTGCGATACCTATTTGCACAACTTTATTTGGCATTTCGAAAGTCAATTTTAATTTGTGTGTATAAATCTGGGCAATCTCCAATTGTGATTATGCTATCGATTTTCTTCAATCTCACAGACATGCATTCAACCTTAAAGGCGAGGGCTCCTGAGCTCAAAAGATGTAAGCTCGATAATACTTCATCCTTTATTTTAAAAATAATTTGATTTGAAATTTCTAATTCAATTATCAAATTCTCTATGACACAATGGTGAGTGAAAAAATTCAAGATTTCATCCACACAGAAGTAGATAACAGATTCTATGTGCTGCTCACGAAAGGACTTGTAAGATTCGGCAACTGTCAATTCAACTTTCGTGTTGGTATGGTCTTGCATATCCTTCAATCGAATCTTAAGGGCAGTAGTTAGCCCCAGTTCTTCCAGTGACAGAGGGAAGAGTGTATTACTAATTTTTCGTATTCGAGTAATAATATTCTTCAAGCCCGAAGAGATCTGACTCTTGTCAGATTTTTTAATTTCAATTGTTTGAACTTTCATCTGTAATGCTACCAAATCAGATGCTATTTCTTCATGAAGTTCTAAGGCCAACTTTTCGCGACTTTGTTCATTCAATTCTATTGAAGATGCAAAAAGCTCTTCATAATTTGATGCGTTTTTAAAGGGTATCGAATACAACTCTTTCATATTAAGTACTGATTGGTTTCAAGGTTCAATTCTAAGATAATGTTTTAGAATGCTAATTTCAATCCATTTAAAAAGTTGCTCACCCTTCAAATTCATCAAGTCCTTATTTTAGAGACCTCAAGGCATTTCCATTTATAAAAAAACCGTATTTCCCGCAAGGACCAAAATCAAGTCTCAAACGTCTAATTCTGATAGACTAAGCTTAAATACTTAGTTTGTTTAGAAGAATTATTAATCAATGTTATTTTGATTAATAGTCCTACAGGAAAAGTTGTCAAAACTCGCACTTTTATCTCACCAAATTCATAGATGGAAATACTCATTTCTTCATCCAATATTTTGAAATAAATCAACCTTCCATGCCTATCAATATAGGCCATTTGGAAGTCGTTCGAGAATAAACAAAACTCCTCTTTAGTGAGCAAAGGCAGCTTCATGCTTTACCTCCTTTCCAAATGAATTGGTTAATAAAGATTCAAATTTAAAATTGTCTTTTACTTGCATATAAGCGCAGCTTTTATGTCCGATTGCTCCAAATTTTTTCTTTTCAATCCCAGCGCAAAATCCAAAATCAAATTTGTCAAAACCTGCTAATTTACCTGATTTGATAAATTGATAAATGGCCTGACGATAAACCCCGAATTCTCTATTGAAATCGTAATCGATACCAACCATTCCACCAATATAAGATGAGATGCCCTTGTATGCAAAAACTACTCCCACAGTTTTTTCAGATTCAAGGCCGTTTTGTTCATCAGGTATCAAATTGAGTGTTATAATATCCCAGTTTTTATTTGAATTTATTGTCTGGAAGAATTTATAAGGCAACTTGAAAGTGTTTATTTCTAACCCCTTAGAATGGACATTGAGATATAATTGATAATAGACTTTGAGTAATTCTTCATTCGTAGGATCTGAGTTTCGGACAGAATAAAACTTTTCAAATCTTCTCACATTTTGCTTGAAATGTTTTTTAGATCGTTTAGATAAGGTTTCTAAAAAACTATTTTCAGGATTCCATTTAGAAACATCTACACTAAAGCTTTCTGGCATAGCTGATTTGAAAAAGCCATTATCCACCATAATATCATCCATCAAAATGTCATCACTTGGTAAATCTCTTATGATTGTTGTAGAAGCATCATATTTTTTTTGTAACTCTTCAACCTTAGTAAAGAAAATCTGCAAGGCTTCTTTCCAAAACGGAGAGGTTTTAACTAAGTACAAATGATTTCCTTCAGAGACCATTGAACCTATACATAAAAACTTAGAGGTATAAAAAGAAGGGTTCTCTAACCGAATTTTTTCAATATCTTCAGATAAATCAGCCGCCGCAAGCATATCATCTTTTACAATTCCTGAAGTGAAGAATGTGTTTAAAATTACATTGCCAGTTTTATCCTTTATAGTTAAAAAATCAAAACTCCAATTTTCTTCAGGTCTCAGATTATTTGAAAAACTCTTTTCAAGGACATTCATTCCTTCCCAACTATACATCCCTTCTGCTCCTATTGAATGATCCCATTCTTCTTTTGAGAGATCAATAATACTATTATGGCATATAACTTCAAGGTTATCCTGATGATCAACAACTCGAATTTCACTTTCTATTTGAACACTTTCTGGAGCAGCTATTTTGAAAGCTTTATAAACTTGATCAATCGAAAACCCTTCCTCTTGAATTGCCAGATGATAATGCTTCGCCATGTCGCTTACCATATTTTCAATCTGCTCAAAAGTATGCAGTCTTGTTATGGTAAATCGAACCCCTGTATTTTTGATAGGTACGGCTGGAAATATACCTAGATTTAGATAATGCCCTTCTTTTACCAATCTGTCTACAAGATTATACCCCACCTTAGGCAAACCAACACCAATAAAAAAAATTGGTGAATCCTCTTCTGCTAAATTTGGTAGACCACATTTCTGTAGCAATAGATGCGTATACTTAATTTTCTCTTTAAGCTCCGCTTGATATTTAATGATGTCATTTGAAAGATGAATTTCAGCGGCAGCATTTGCTGCACCAAGTGCACCAGGTTGCATGGGGCCAGAAGTTATTAATGGACCACCACAATTTTTAACCAAATTCGCAAGATTTTGATTTGGAAATATTAAAACCCCTCCGCCACTTGCGAAAGCTTTATTGAGAGATGTCGCAACGACCATTCTCTCATGAATTATTCTATTTTCAAGAACATAACCTTGACCTCTTTCACCGAAGCAACTCATTGCATGTGCGTCATCTACATAAAAATTAAACTTCCTGTATTTATTTAAAAGTGCATATATCTCTTCAATTGGAGTTTTGTCCCCGTACATTGAATAAATGCCATCAGCCAAATACCATATTTTATCATATTTCGAATAGCTGTCTTTTATCTTTTTCTCCAACAAATCCATTCGATTATGTCTTAGTAATTCTACTTTTGATCCATTGTTTTTTATAAGTCCAACGGCAGTTTGCACGGAATTATGAACCTGATGATCCATAATTACCAAATCGTTTTTACCTATTAAAATAGGAATGGCTGCAATATGCCCTAATGTTGTTGTTGGTGTCACCACCGTATGTCCTTGGAAGATCTTATCTAACTTGAATTCGAGTTGCTCGTATAATCCCAATGCCATATACGCTCGAGAGGAAGAAAATTGAGTTCCGAAATTTTCGATAGCGTTAATTGCTCCTTTTTTCAAGCTTCTTTCAAACTCTAGTCCTAAATAACTGCAAGATCCAAAGTTTACCAGCTTATTAGAATTAACAGAAATTAAATTTTTTTCAAAGCTACTATCGGTTGTATGAAGATGAGCGATATGTCTTGATTTCGCATAATTAGCAATGCCATTTATTGTCTTGATTGTTTCATTATTCATTATTGATGTGTTTAATTAAAAATTTATTTGTTACATCAAAGTTCCCATGAAAAGAAATGAAAGTCAACCGCCAAAAGACTTAATTAACAATCGGCGCACTAAGTATATATAACTACGCATTTATACTCAGTTTAGGGCTTGAGTATTTATTTATTTATCTTTGATTTGTTATTTGTTAAAAGACTAACGCTTATTTAAAGAACTAACGGAGCAATGAATAAAGAGCCTTACGAAACAGATTATGCGAAATTGGAATTTATCGAAGGTGTTTTAAGAGGGACCTTCAAAGCAAAAAAGGTGACTATTGATATCGCATATAAAATAGTAGAAGACCGTCTTATGTATAGCAACAATGAAAGTGTTGTAATCTTGATATCGGATGTCGGCCTAAGAAGTATCGACAGAGAAGCAAGAGATTATTTATCTTCAGACCAAGGTTTAGCGGGTTTAAAAGCATCTGCCTTATTAACGAACTCAGCATTAAGTAAACATCTTGCCAATTTTTTTGTCAGCATTACCGTTAGACGCCCAGTCATTCCTACCAAAGTATTCTCAAATGAAACCGAGGCAATTGAATGGCTTAAACAGTATATATAGTAAAGCCAAATGTCCAAAATTAAAATTGATAAAATAAGTGAGTTGCTACTCGAATATTCAGCGGGTAATTACAGTTTTGCGGGAGACATTTCTGAAAGTCTTGACGAATATGACATGATTATCTCTGGTATCAACATGCTTGGTGAAGAATTACTTTCAACGAACGTCTCGAAAGATTATTTCTCGAGTATCTTTAATGCTGTTACGGACTTAGTGATGATTTTAAACGCTGAAGGTCAAATCATTGACCACAATGAAGCCGTAACTCATACTCTTCATAAGGAGAATGGTCAATTCAACGGTACGTCATTGAACGATTATGTAACTTCAGAAGAAGACATTTTCAAGGATATATCAGCAGCTCTGCATACTAATATCAAAAGTGTCTTATTAGAACAAACCTTAATAGGTACAGGCAAGGAAATCATTCATGGTCAGTTCACATGCTCTAAAATAATCGATCGTTTTGATGAATTCAAGGGATATCTGATAAGTGTCAAAGATATTACAGATCAAATAGATAATGAAGCGAACATCTTGAAAGCAGTCTTTACCGCTGAACAATCTGAACAAAAAAGAGTTGCAGATGACTTGCATGATTCACTAGGTCAAGAATTATCTATGACCAAATTGATGATTTCAAATTTGAAAAGACATTCTGGTGAAAATCCAAAGTCAATGGAGTTAATTTCAACTTGCACTGAAATATTAGATGGTTCAATCAAGCATTTAAGAGAAATTTGTTTCAATTTAATGCCTGGAGTGTTGACTAGAGGAGGGCTTAATATGGCCATTTCAGAATTACTTAAAAAACTTGGCGCACAAGAGCAATTTGATACAGAATTTGAAAAAAACCCAAATTTCAAAAGGCTAGATGGTAATCTCGAAATAGTTATGTATCGCATTACTCAAGAGTTCATAAACAATTCTATCAAGCATGCAAATGCTTCTCTAATAAAAGTGGAATTAGGCTATCATGAGAGCGAAAACGAAGTTAGCTTGCTACTTTCAGACAATGGAAATGGTTTTGATATGAAAAAATTGACCAAAATTGGTGAGAACAGAGGATATCAAAATCTAATTACAAAAGTTAAAGCCTTCAAAGGTGTCGCACAAATGAATAGTGAAATTGGAAAAGGAACCACTACATTTGTTAAATTCCCAATAATAGACCATTATGAAGAAGATTAAGATTCTACTTGTAGATGATCATAAATTAGTTCGTAACGGTATCAAGTATACCATTGAAACTGGAAGAATGGCTTCTCGCATTGATGAAATACATGAAGCGGTCAATGGTTTGGAGGCAATAGAATTTGCAAAGACTTTTCAATACGACCTTATATTCATGGACATCAACATGCCAGAAAAAGACGGCATATCAGCTACTAAAGAAATTGTG
>JBLFXO010000155.1:0-8152 GCA_047609865.1 Arenicella sp. | reverse complement strand
GTACTGCTCTCTAGTGGTGGTTAATACTTTGATGAAGTAAGTACCGTTTTCATCACTTTCTAAACCTTCTATTTTATTAGATTGAAGTGTCAACTGTTTGACCACCTTTCCTTGTATGTCATGCAACACTAGTTTTTGTATCTCTGAACTATAGTTACTTATGAATACTTCTCCTTTTGATGGATTAGAATAAAAGCTAATGGATGTAAATCCAAAAAACAAAAGCAAATTAAGCTAAGTTTATTCATTCCGAATTTTAAAAAAAAAGCCTATAAATGAGGAAGTTAGTAAAATGAAAAAAGGGGAAAAGACCGTAGTCAATCCCCCTTTATTTATCTCTTTTTAAGTTTTTTTTTATCCAAACTTATAATAAACTCCAAGTGAGAACATCTGCTTTCTATTTTTAGTAACGATATAATCATCTTGATCTAATTTAAATTTGTTGACGCCATAAGTGTAAGCGAATTTCGCACCGATTACTTGGTCTCTAAAAATAAATTGCCCTCCAAGTTCAAATTGAGGTCCCAGTATAGAACCTGAACCAATTCCTGATGTTGCAAGGAAAGCTGCACTTCCGCCTGCTCCAACAAAAAAGCAAGCATCATCAGGGTCTCCCAATGTTAATTCACATAATATTGGTAACTCAGCACCAAAGTATCCTCCTGTTTGAGAATTATACATTAATCCAATAAAGGGATAGGCAGTTGCAGAAACTAATACATTTCCTACCTCAAAGCCTAAACTTGCTTTGTAAACTAATCCAGGTACTCCAACACCTTCTGTTCCAGTGTATCCACCAAAACCATCTGCATTGGTATAGGCAAGGCTAAATAAGCCCAAATTGTACTGAACTCCTGCGCCATGTCTATATTCTTGCGCATTTGTAAGACCTCCCATTAAACAGAGAAGGCCAATTAAAACCATCTTTTTCATAATTATATTTTAGGGTTAATACTTCCTATCTAATGTATGTTTACCTAAAAGTAACCTTATTTGTTTCATTCTTAGTTTTTTGAATTGGTATAGATGATGTATCTTTGCGCTCGTAAAAGCAAACTGGCTTGTCGCT
This sequence comes from Arenicella sp., assembly GCA_047609865.1. GTDB lineage: Bacteria > Bacteroidota > Bacteroidia > Flavobacteriales_D > Crocinitomicaceae > Paracrocinitomix. Next base: position 7,083 of record JBLFXO010000155.1, on the reverse strand, counting down.
GGTCGCCTTCGGGTGGCAAGAGGAAAGTCCGGGCAGCATAGAGTATCATACTTCCTAACTGGAAGGTGCATGAACAAACTGAGCGTAGTCGAAGTTCGCGAGTGTAACAGAAAGTGCCGCAGAAAATATACCTCCTTCGGGGAAGGGTGAAAAGGTGCCCACCTTAACCGGTGGTTTGGCGGCGGAAACGCACCAAGGGTAAGAGCGCACCGCATTAATGGTGACATTGATGGCAGGGTAAACCTTATGAGCTGAAATATCATGTAAACTAGCATTTGAAGTCTACTCGACTGAGCTAGAGGGTAGATAGATGGATCCTACGGGCAACTTTAGGACTAGATAAATGACAGGCTCCCACTTAGGTGGAGACAGAACCCGGCTTATAAGTTTGCTTTTACATTTTTTTAAAACTGACTTAGGTCCTTGTGGAAAATGGAAATAATGGAGAAGAAAATTACTGCGAAGCAGATTAAAGTAAACGAATTAATAAGGAATCTTTCATCAGACGAAGAGAAGGTTGTTGTTAAGGCTATTAAATCTTTAAAAACGAATGGAAATGAAACTTCAATTGAGCCTTTAATCAGCTTATTAGTGAAAGCAGACTCTGATGAAGTGAAAAGAGAAGTTCGAGATCTATTGAATACTATTAAGACAACTTCGGTTCCTGCTGAACTTATCAAATGTTTGAATAATTCAGACTATGCTGCTGCAAGACAAGATATATTGATTTCAATTTGGAGCACCGCACTTGATTACAATCAATATTTTGGTGACATAGCGCAAGCGACAGTTGATGGTGATTTGATGGAGGCTATAGAATGTATCACGATTCTTGAGAATTTAGAAGAAGGTCTGAATGAAGATGAGCTGATGGATGGGATCTTGATCTTCAAAACCTATTTAGTGGATAAGAAAGCTGAAAGCTCTCCTAAGAATGATATCATCATGGAGATTGTGAACATGCTCCAAGAAATGAATGATACTGTTTAAAAATGGCTAAAAAGAAGCTTCAAAGATTCGCTGACGTAGCTACAATGCCATTTGTAGTTGAACCTCCAATTGAAATGGTGTTGAATGACAATTCTCCAATGAAAGGGAATTGGCGCAAAGACATGTTCAAAAACGATAATCCAATCGTATTAGAATTAGGTTGTGGTAAAGGTGAATATGCAGTTGCTCTCGGAAAAAAATATCCAAACAAGAACTACATAGGAGTAGATATTAAAGGTGCACGAATTTGGTACGGAGCATCAACTGTGCGAGAAGAGAAGATTAAAAATGTAGCTTTTCTTAGAACAAGAATAGATTACACCAATTACTTTTTTGCTGAAAATGAGATTGATGAAATATGGTTGACCTTCTCGGATCCTCAAAAAAAGAGACCCCGTAAAAGATTGACGTCAAAAATTTTCGTTGATAGATATAAACAGTTTTTAAAGCCTGGTGGAATCATTCACGTTAAAACAGATAGTTCGCTTTTATTCGCTTCAACTTTAGAACAAATTGAATTACAAGGCTACGAATTACTTGAAAAGAGCTGGGATTTGTACGCAGAGATGCCAGAAGATTTAGATCAGGACACCAAAGAAATCTTCAATATCAAGACACATTACGAACAGATTTTTACCGATAAAGGCTTTGATATCAAGTATGTAAAGTTCAAAATTCACTAATTTCTTTCTCTATCCACCATTGAGTTGTGAATATTCTATGTTATTTTTTTTGCCAAAACGTCAACTTTCGTGTAAATTGAGGCAACCGTGGATGCTTCACATACGTATTTAGGGTAGAAAAAGAGAAAAATTGAAGCTTGTTAGATTTTATAGCGAAGGAGAATTGTCATCAATCAGTGTGTCAAACACAGATGAGGCAGTTACAGTAGTGCAGTCATTTTTCTTTGACGAGCAGTTGATTGAGGAGCAAATCATATTAGAGATTTATAGCCGTAATAGAGGTAAGATTTCTACTGTGGACGAACTAAGGTTAGATTTCGATCGAATTTTCACAAAAAAGCAAATTCAGAAAAAGGCACTGTTAAGTGGTTCTAAGTTTATGGATTCTGCTGATTACGGAAAAGATTTTTCCATTCAAACAGTTCTTGGGATTAAAGGTGAACAAAGATATTTAAGTGCACATTTTCATGGGTATTTTATAATCCAAACAAGAAACAATTGGTTCCAAAAAAGTGGAGAGCCTATGCTTTTCGCTACTTTGAAAAACAATAACTTTTATTTATTGAATCAGGAGCAAGTTGAAAAATCTGACGGGAAATTTAAATTAGCACTTAAGTGGATTCAAAAAAGGATTTCTTCAAAGACGTCTTCGAAGTCGTAGAACTTATTCCCAAAGGGAGAGTAACATCTTACGGCGCTATCGCAAAATATTTAGGAGCAGCAAAATCAAGCAGAGTAGTTGGCTATGCCATGAATGCTTCTCATACTAACATCAAGCCTATTCCAGCTCACCGTGTAGTAAACCGAAATGGTATGCTTACAGGTAAAATGCATTTTCCAACCCCTGACGCAATGCAAGAGAAATTAGAAGCTGAGGGGCTAGTCATTGTCGAGGATAAAATCCAAAATTTTTCTGATCATTACTGGGACCCAATGATCGAATTAGCTTTGTAATAAAAAAAGTTACCACTTAGATCCCGAATTGATAACATAGACTTCTGGGATCCCATGATCGAATAAAGTTAACGGACCATGCATTATTCATTACCTTCGATCATCTCAATATAATCTGTTCCCAGATAGTTATATCCAAATTCAATAATAAAACCATCTTCACTTTTTAGGATATAAGTATTAAGATTGTCTTTTTTGAAAACAAAAGTGTTTTCATCTTTGTAGATATTACTATAACCTTCTAATTCTGAGTAGTATTTGACATAACTATCAAAAAGTGTATCCACATTTTCGAAAGAATTCAATCGCAAATACTTGACACTGCCGGCATCATTATAATACATGTCGATAAAATTGTTCTTGTCGGGCGTATAATAAGTAACTACAGTTAGATTTATAGAGTCTGGAGTCATTATCGGATCGCCAGCAAATTGAGAGTTGACTTGGCGGAAGTCTTTATTCAAAAAGGTTTGACCCGCTCCAACATGGTAACCTTCTAGTGCCCCTGCAAAGGTTTTTGCATCTAATTGTCCAAAAATATTCAGACACAAACTTGTAAATAGTAGACTTGTGGCTAGTTTTTTCATAAGAGGTTAAATTTAAAAAGAAAGTAATAGAAATAAGATCATAAACAATACAAGTTATTGGGATTATCTAAGTTAAGCTTAAATAGGTTTAAATTAAATCAAGACTTATTAAAATGTCAGAGCTAATTTTCAGTTTTTTTGCTCACTGAAGAAAATCAACCTATCTTCGCACTGAGTTTTTGGTCCGAGTCAGTAAATCGTCTTGGTTAAAAGGGAAGTAGGTGTAAATCCTAAACTGTTCCCGCAGCTGTAAGCTTCGAAACTTAAAACAATACCACTCTAATACAGGGGAAGGGTTTTAAGCCATGAAGTAAGTCAGAAGACCTGCCACTATTCTCAACAGACAAGCTTTCGGGATAAAGGCATAGTTTGATCGGCATTTCTGCCCTTCGCTATATTTCTATTCCATTTTATTAATTCAGTCAATCGCAAAAAAATAAGATTGACCTAAAAATTTTAAAATGAGAAGAACATTACTTTGTGTTGCCGTTTTGGCAGCATCTATCAACGCAAATTCACAGTACAATGAAACCTTTGAAATACCAGCATTTGGTGTTCTTGATTCAGCTTGGTTTGGACAAGATCAGCTAACGGACGGGGATACCATCTATTCAAATGGACCTCTCAATTTTGAATTGAATTACAATTCCAGCTGGCAATCATATACTGGTTTCGCAGTTTCAAGTTGGACGGATGACACCACTCCAGGTTTTGGAAATCAATTTAGCGCAGCAACTGGTGGCGGCTCGCTGATGTCTGATCAGTATGGTGTGTGTTATGCAAGTCCATGGGGCAATAACAGAGTGTTCTTAGATGATCCTGCTGCCAATACTTTTTGGTCTGTTATAGTGACAAATACAACTTATGCTTATCAGTCAATGTTGAACGGTGATGCCATTGGGAAGCCTTTTGGAGCTGACACAAGTGCAACTGGAGTTGTAGACGGAACTAATGGGGAAGATTGGTTTCTTTTGACCATTTACGCCCTAGGTCCTGATTCCCTTCAAACAGGAGATTCGGTAAATTTTTATTTGGCCGATTATACTGGAGGTAATACTTACATTTCCCAAAATTGGGAAGTCGTTGACTTATCAACTTTGCACACCGGGAACGAAATTCACGGACTTGATTTTGTCCTAACATCTTCTGATACAACTGGTGGATTTGGAATGAACACTCCTTCTTATTTTGCCTTAGATGGTTTGAATATAAAATCTACCTCAGGGATATTATCATCCGCTGATCAAAGAGTAAATGTCTATCCAAACCCAACCTCTAATCTAATTACCATAGAGTCTGACTTAAATTCAATCATTCAATTATATGATCTAAACGGAAGGTTAGTGAAAGAAGAAATAGCTAGTTCATCTAAAACAACTTGGAATATTCAAGACATAGAATCTGGGATTTATCAATTACAGATTATCTTAGGAAACAAGAAAAGTCAGGCTAAGATTGTTAAGCAATAGCCAACATATAATATTCAATATAAAGAGTACAGTAACTTTGGTTGCTGTACTCTTTTGTTTTTCAACTTTTTCGCAAGACACTATTCCAGAGAAGAGTAAAGCCCTAAAAGTTGTTCCAATTTTTCATGGAATTGATTGGTCGAATCATATCTCAGATTTGAAATCAAGTAGTCCACGCTATTACATTAGTGAAGATAAAATGAATGATCTTGGGGTGACAGATGTTGGTGGAGCAATGAATTTTGTTCCGGGAATTCAACTCAAAGATTATGGGGGAGTAGGAGGCATCAAAACAGTTTCGTATAGAAGTTTAGGTGCTACGCATACAGGAGTGACTCTGAACAATAACGTCTTAATCAATAATCAAATTGGAACCATTAATCTGTCTTCGCTTCAAAGTTTTGGTTTGAGGAATCTTGTTTTTTCTACTGGTCAGCCCGAAGGAAATTTTGCGCCGGCTTCAGCTTATCTACCTGCAAGTACGATTAATGTTTACTCTAAGGTAGGGATGTCAGACACCGCAACTTCTTTTCAGATTTATCAAAAGATGACATCTATAAATGATTTTGAAAACGGAGCTCTCGCTCATTTTAGAATTAAAAAGAGAGCTTTCGTAGCACTTCAAGGGTTCTCAAATTATGGCAGCGGGGCTTATAATTACGTTTATAAATTGGCAGGCACGAGCGAGAAACTTAAAAGACAAAACGCTGAGCTTTTCAATTACAAACTGAATTTGGGGTTCGGAATTAGAATTAAAAAACATGCTGTTTTATACGGGACAGTTGATTATTTCAATAACCAACAAAATCTACCAGGAGCAGTTATCCTATTTAATCCAAACAGTGATCAAAAATTGGCAAATAGAGATTGGAGAGCGAATCTTCATTTTGTAAGGTCTACCAACGAATGGACATTGCATTTGCATTCATTTGCTGCTCAAAATGAAACAGTGTATGATGATCCCACTTTTTTAAATCTCGCAGGGTTTTTACATTCTGAATATAAAATGAATACTGCCGGGGGTGGATTCATGCTAAGTAAAGCATTCAAGTTTTATTCCAATAAAATATTTATAGGGTCAGATGGAATCTCATCTAATTTATTGAGTTCTGAATTTGCAAATAGTCCTTCTCGTCTCAATCTCAATTCAGTTGCTGGCTTCTCATTTTGGATTAAGAAATTTAAACTGGAAGGTAATTTATCACATCAATTAATCCATGATCAAGCTCGTTCAGGGGATTCAATCACAAATCAATTATTCTCAAGATTGGCTCCCTATTTATCGGTGTCCGTTCTGCCATTTGAAAAAGAGAAAATTAGAATTAGAGCATTTTATAAGAACGCCTTTAGAATGCCAACCTTCAATGATTTGTATTACAACTATATTGGGAACACCAATCTCAAGCCGGAAAACGCGCACCTTACAAATTTTGGGATATCCTATGCTACATCTAGTTTTACAAGAACTTTGACATCCGTTAACAAAAGAGAGTTTGAAATTAATATTGATGGATTCTACAATTATGTCTTCAATAAAATAGTCGCTATACCTACAAAAGATCTCTTCAATTGGAGCATGCAAAACATTGGTGAGACCCAAATTTATGGGGTAGATGCAAGTGCAACTTGGATGTTCACTCAGAAGAAATGGAGTGGAGCCATAACATCCAGTCATACATTGAACAGATCTATTGATAAAACTAATTCTTCTCTACCTTCATATGGTGACCAAATTCCATACACTCCAATCTATTCAAGTTCATTAACTGCTATGGTAGGATTCAAAGGGTATAAGATAAATGCCAATTTCTTTTATAACGGGTCTCGTTATTCATTGAATGAAAATATCCCCTCAAATTATCTAGAAGGTTTCGTTGATATTAATCTTGGCCTCCAAAAAAAGTTTAGTTTCAAGAATAATTTGGCGCTTAACGTTAATGCAAAGGCAATGAATATTTTGAATATGAATTATGAAGTAATTAGAAGTTTCCCAATGCCTGGGAGATACTACCAAATGACCTTAAATTTCTCATACAAATGAAAAACATAATTTATTTAACTGCAGCAATAGTTCTTCTTTCTTGCAATAAAGAAGAACCCGTAGAGCCGACTCCACCAGTCTTTCAAAATGGAATCCTTGTGTTAAACGAAGGTTTATTTCAACAGAACAATGCCTCTATTTCATTTTATTCAAATGCTGACCAAAGCAGTTCTCAACAACAGTTTTTAGCTGCGAATAACAGAGGATTAGGAGATACGGCCAATGACCTTGTAGTCTTTGAAACAAACGGAAATCAATTTTTTGTGGTTGCTGTAGATGGCTCAAGTCAGTTAGAGGTAATTGATTCTAAAACATTAATAACAGTTGCTCAATTGCCACAGTTTGATGGCGCAGTTGGC
>JBLFXO010000154.1:0-8161 GCA_047609865.1 Arenicella sp. | reverse complement strand
ATGGGTGCTAATATCGTATTTGGTGCAAAATCTCAATACAGAAATCAAACTTCAATCTCTCCTAATATCATTTATACATATCAAGATGGGTTCATGCAATTGAATGTAGGAACCTATGTTAAGTATGGAGCCTTTACAGCAGGTGCTTGGTGGAGAGCTAGAGATGCCTTTATTTTAACTATCGGATTAGATGCTGGATCATTTAAATTCGGATATAGTTATGACGTAACAATATCGAAATTAACGAATGCCTCAGGAGGTTCTCACGAACTCTCAATGGGCTTTAACTTTAGTTGTAGAGAGAAGCCGAAGAAATTTAGAACAATTTCTTGTCCTTCCTTCTAGGGCTTAAAAATACCAAGGTCATGTGCTGACATATGACCTTAAGGGGTGGTTCCCTTTTCCGTTAGACGGAATGGTTTTCTTTGTTTTGGTTATGAAAAGCGGCTTATTGGTCTTTGACACATGAGCCGCTTTTCTTTTTTTTAAGTCTCTAGGGATTGGAATCAATCAGCCGAATAAACTAACTGTCCATCTAAATAAGTCTTCTCAACAAAAGTCGTTAGAATATCTTCAAAGGGAATAATCATTATATCTCTAGTTAGGATAACGAAATCCGCATCTTTCCCTTCTTCTAAAGAGCCTTTTTGTGCATTTTCAAAGTTAGAATAAGCCGCCCATATTGTCATTCCGCGAAGTGCAGCTTCTCTAGATAATGCATTTTCAAATTGAAATCCGCCTTCTGGTTTACCATCTCTATCCATTCTGCTTACTGCAGCATAGAATGTTTCTAGCGGAGATATTCTTTCAATAGGGAAATCAGTTCCAAGAACAACCATTCCAGCTTTCTCTAAGAGTTGATTATAGGCATAAGCCAATTTAACTCTTTCTTCGCCCAGTCTCTCTTCCGCCCAGCGCATGTCGGAAGTGCAATGAGTTGGTTGGATCGAAGGTATAATCTTGTAATTCTGAAAATATTCCAAATCCTCTTCTGTTAATACTTGGGCATGTTCAATTTTCCATCTGTGATCTGCTTCACCGCCAATCACCTCCTCGTATACTTTTAAAATTGTTCTGTTTGCCGAATCACCAATGCAATGTGTGTTAACTTGATAGTCAATTGCTTTAGCCGCCTCTGCTATCTCCTTAAATTCAGCTAAATCCCTCAATAAGAATCCATGATGATGCTCTTTATCAGAATAGGACTGAAGTAAACAAGCTCCCCTTGAGCCTAAAGCGCCATCAGCAACAACCTTGAAGGACTTAATGTGAAGATTGTTATTACGGTAATCCTTTTCTTTTTGAGCAAACGCAAGATTATCGTCATCAGGGAATAACATACAGTAATCTTTTATTTTGAGATCTTCATTTGAATACCATTCAATATACTTTTCGCGATCTTTACTTTCAATTCCAGCATCATTAATTGATGTCAAGCCAACTTCGAACAAATCACTTTCAGCATCCTGCATTAATTTCAACAGCTTTTCACTTTCTAAATCTGGAATATGAATGGCTACAGAGTCATATGCATTATCCAAAAGTAAGCCTGTACATCTTCCATCAATAACTTCAATGTATCCGCCTTCAATTTTTGTTTCAGGAGTTATTCCTGCAATATCCAGAGCTGTTTGATTAACCAATGCTGCATGTCCGTCTACCCTTCTAACTGCGACTGGCTTGTCTGGGAACAGGATGTTTAAACTATCGTTTTTCGGAAATTCATTTTCTTCCCATAGTGTCTGATCCCATCCTCTTCCTTTTACCCAAGAAAATTCATTGTTTTCGTCAAAATCGCTTACTCGGCTCAATACTTCATCAAAGCTCTTCGATCCATTTAAATCAACTTCACTTAATGTTAGTGCATAGCCTTTAAAATGACAGTGTGCGTCATGAAATCCAGGATAGACAGGAGCCTTTTGCAAATCGATAATCTCACCACAATCATAGCCATTCATGATTTCTCTTTCTGGTCCCATTTGAAGAATTTTCCCATCCTTGATCGCCATGGCTTCGTAGATTGTAAAGTTTTCATCACAGCTATAAATGGTGGCGTTGTGAATAATCAAATCAGCATCTTCGCCTTGATAGCAAGAAGCAAGAATAAATAATAAACCGAGGCTACTCAATAGTTGATTCAGTTTCATTTTTTAATGGTTTTAGAATGATGGATAGCGCTATGAATAAGAGAAGGTGACTGGCCATTTTATATCTTACAATGGCTCCTAATATAGGGGTTGACCAGCCAATTATTAATGCTATTACTCCTACCGATATTAATAAATAAAATACCCAACTTTTTTCCGTCTCATTGAGTGTTCTTCGCTTAAAGATTACGAAAATAATGAAGGTTAAAAAGATTAAATTCTCTAGAAATGAAATAAACTTAAGAGGGTCGCCGGGGTCAGCCGGACTCGGTCTTAGGAATACGTTAACAAGTGCCATAGGCGTATTTTTAATTAGCTGCCATCCAGAATTGTTGATTGGTGTAGCGCTAACGAGGCTCTTTGAAGGCTCAATAACACGGTAAACGTCAAACAGCTCTTCGCTGGCTGGAGCTTTGAAATTATGGAATTTTGACTCCCCAAAAAGCTTGTATTCTCCCTCAGCCGATTCTAATATTGAAATTATAGAATTTTCTTTATCGTAGTCAAATCGGTTTTCAAGTTCATAGTCAAATGCGCAAAACGCGGTGTCATTGATAAAGAACACGCCACCATTTCCTAAATTCTGTAAGTCCTTTTGTTTATAGCTGAGGCGATTCACTATATTAACTCTGTCTGGCGTATAAGAGAGGGCAACAAAGCCACCAACTACCCCTAAGATTAAGATGACAGATTTGATTCTGGTAATCTGATATTTTAGAAGATAAATTACAATTGGACTCAGTACTAAAATGAATATTCCAACGTGAGGTTTATTAAATAGAAGTAACCCTATCCCTAAAATTAAGCCCAATAAATTCTTGAATTTAAATGAGCTGTTCATTAAGAACTTGAGGTTGTAGAAAAAGACTCCGAGACCAAATAGCAAGATTGTTTCTTTGGTTATGCCTCCTCCCCAAAACGAAATAGTTGGGAAGCAAAGGAGGCCATAGAACGATAGTAATTTGTTTTTCGTAAACTCCTTAAAAGTCTTGAATAGGAGCAGGCTTCCTAAATAAGAGATGGCAGCAAAACAAATAGCATGAATCCAGATGTTGCCTCTTGAGATGAAGTGAATGACTGAATTTACCCTAATGATAAGACGGTTGTCATTAATGAAATCACCGTTATCACCATAGCTCCAAATTTGAGTATTCGGAAGTTCATTCGCAATGAATGCATGATTGTCTGCACCTATTCCAAATAATAATTTCAGATAATTGAGTGGTTGACTTTCTGCATATGTGGCCAGTTCGGCACCATCATTGAGGAAGCTTCTACTGTCTCCAAAAATTATCCCGTCAGAAAAGTAGTAGCTGAAAATCGCAATGTAAAGGGAACCAAAAGCAAGTTTAATTCCCCAGCCTATATAAAGATGCTTTCGATCTAGCCCACTTTTCATCAAATCCTTTTTTAGGAGGAATGCGAAAATTAAAATGAGTACGAATGCTATACCGTAAGACATACGGTCTCAAAGTTATCCAATCAGATGGATTTTATAATCCTTTTTTAGATTAATTAAATTGTTGAAAAAAACGGATAATTGTTGGTTGATTTGAGGGACTCTCGTTTATGTTTTAATTAACTTTGCGTTTTACTTTTTATCTATAAAATGGAGAACAACACTCAAGAATTGGCAACAGTAGAACAGGCAGTTGAATTGGGCCTTTTGCCAGAAGAATTTGATTTAATAAAAGAGATTTTAGGAAGAACTCCTAATTTCACTGAGACGTCAGTTTATTCTGTGATGTGGTCAGAGCACTGCTCATATAAAAATTCAATAAAGTGGTTGAAAACTTTGCCTAAAGATGGTCCGCATATGCTAGTGAAAGCTGGTGAAGAAAATGCCGGATTAGTTGATATTGGAGAAGGAATGGGATGTGTGTTCAAAATTGAATCTCATAATCACCCTTCAGCAATTGAGCCTTATCAGGGTGCAGCAACTGGTGTGGGTGGGATCAATAGAGATATCTTCACCATGGGAGCTCGTCCAATCGCTCAATTAAATTCATTGAGATTTGGTGATATTGATAAAGAGAAAACGAAGTGGTTAGTTAAAGGAGTAGTGAAAGGCATTGGTGATTACGGAAACTCTTTTGGTGTTCCGATTATTGGAGGAGAAGTTTTCTTTGATAGCTGTTACAATACAAATCCTTTAGTAAATGCATTCTCTGCAGGAATACTTGAAGGAGAAATGATTTCGGCAACGGCATCAGGACCAGGAAATCCAGTTTATATTGTTGGGTCGGCGACAGGGAAAGATGGAATTGCAGGTGCAGCTTTTGCTTCAAAAGATATTACGGCAGAGTCGGCAGATGATTTACCTTCAGTTCAAGTTGGTGATCCATTTCAAGAAAAATTATTATTAGAAGCAACTTTAGAATTAGGTAAAACTGATGCTGTTGTTGGTATGCAAGATATGGGAGCGGCAGGGATTACTTGTTCTTCTTGTGAAATGAGTGCAGCTGGTAATGTTGGGATGGATATTGATTTATCAAAAGTTCCAACAAGACAAAAGGATATGAAAGATTGGGAAATTCTTCTTTCAGAGTCTCAAGAAAGGATGCTTGTCGTAATTGAAAAAGGAAAAGAAAAAATAGTAGAAGACATATTTAAGAAATGGGATTTACATGCTGCCGAAATTGGTGTTATTACTGAAGGCGGAACTGTAAATTACATCATGAACGGTGAAATTGTTGGGTCTGTTCCTGCCGAATCATTGGTTCTGGGTGGTGGAGCTCCAGTTTACGATCGAGAGTATACTGAACCTGCTTACTATAAAGAATTTAAGAAGTTTGATATTAATTCAATCTCTGAACCAGAAGACTTGAAAGAAGTTGCTGTTTCATTGCTAAAAAATCCAAATATTGCATCTAAACGTTGGGTTTACGAACAGTATGATTCAATGGTTGGTACAAGAACAATGACAACTAATGCTCCTTGTGATGCCGGTATTGCAAATATTAAGGATACCAACAGAGCTTTAGCAATGACAGTTGATTGTAACTCAAGATATGTAAATGCTGATCCTGAAATAGGAACACAGATTGCCGTTTCTGAGGCAGCAAGAAACATAGTTGTTTCAGGAGGGATTCCTTCTGCAGTGACCAATTGCTTAAATTTTGGAAATCCATATAACCCCGAATGCTACTGGCAGTTCGTTGGTGCAATTAAGGGGATGTCCGCAGCTTGCTTGAAGTTTGGAACTCCTGTTACAGGTGGAAACGTTTCTTTCTATAATCAAACTGTTATGGACGGAAAAGAAGAACCTGTTTTTCCTACGCCTACAATAGGAATGATTGGTATTATTGAAGACAAATCTAAAATCATGTCACTTGACTTTAAGTCTAAGGGAGATTTGATTTTCATTATTGGGGATTCACATAATGATATTTCATCTTCAGAATATTTAGTTAGCTATCATGGTGTTACGGCATCACCGGCCCCTCACTTTGATTTGGATGAAGAATTTGCTCTTCAAGAAACAATGAAAGGCATCATTGATAAACGTCTAATCAATGCGGCACATGATTGTGCTGATGGTGGATTATTCGTGACGTTAATGGAGATGGCAATGCACAATGACTTAGGTTTTGACATTGTTACAGATTCTGAAATTAGAGAAGATGCATTCTTGTTTGGTGAAGCTCAAAGTAGAGTGGTAGTTGGTGTAAATGAAGATCAAGAAGATGAATTCATTGATTTCATGTTCGAGCAAAAAGTTCCTTACACATTACTTGGTCATGTAACCAAAGGTAAAATTTGTGTAGATGATGATCAGTTCGGATTTGTAGATGAATTGAAAGACATCTATGACAATGCTCTTGGTTTAAGATTGAGCTAGTTACCTAATTGAACTTTTACGTTAAACAATTGTAGATTATTTAAATGAAATACCTGTTACTCCTTCTTACCTTATCATCTTTCACGTCTTTTGGACAGGATAGTTGGGAAGATATGACAGGAGAGCAAAAAGCTTTCTTTTATAACATCACAAGAAGAAACAAGGTCTTAAAGCCCGAGGTTCTTCATCTATTTGAATTTACAGATTCTATTCCATGGATTAATGATACACTTCCGAATTACAAATACGTAGAGCGAAAGGTGGTAGCCAATCCAGATTTATTGATCCTCCATAGAGACCAATTTTCAAGAAAATCAAACGGGATTGTTTCTGATTTAGCAACTCGTTTCGCTCTTTGGGAATTGGATGCTACATTGAAGTTCAGGAATTCAGATAGTGAAAAACACAAACATCTTAAGCCAAAATTAAAGCAATTTGAGAGCTATGTGCTTCAGCAAATTCCGGCTACGGTTGTAAAGACTCTGTCTGATGGGTCTTTTGTTGTTGATAAGGCAATTCAAGGTTACTATGAGCCTGGATTGCAAACTGGTGACAAGATGTCTTCATTAAGGAATGGCGGGTTCAGTAGAGGTGATCAAAGATTAATTATAAATGCAATTTCTAAGGCAGAACAGAAATATATCAATATAAGGTCTAAAGAAATTTTCGATATGCTTGGTGGTGAATGCGAAGATTATGTAAATCTTATTTCAGCGGCTGGAGATGGCTCTGGTTTTTCCTCGCTTGAAGGAAATCCACAAAATCTTTATAACAGAATCCTTCCTGGTGATAGAGGATTGTACGCTTTTAATATTGAAGAGCATATCAAAGAAAAAACATTTGAAGAAACGAGAAAAAAGAGGCCTACGCCAGAAGTGAGATATCTATCAACAGATGAAGTGAAGGTTGAGCAATTCAAAACTTCGGCTGAGAAGTCTACAACAATTCATTTTGATGTTGTCGGTTATCATCCTGAAAGACAAACTACAGTTGCCATTCAAAAAGGAGGCTCTTCATACATCTTATATGGTAAAAACGGGAATAGATTATTATCTCCTGATAGCACTTATGGAGAAGGAGCGACTTATTGGAGATTGATTTGGGAGCTGGAGAATGTCTATATCAAGAAGGTGAATGATTTACTTTATGGTAAACGTGGGTATGAATATTTGATCGACAGAGAAGAAAAAAAGATTGTCAAAACAGAATTACTAATAAAGAAGACTGAGTACAAGCTAGATCAATTAAGACAAAAACCAGCAGGAAAACCTAAGATTAAGAAAAAGAAGATCAAGAAAAAAGACCTTGGTAGATCAGATCAATCAGGAACGGGTCACCCAACTTCAGCACTGTCTAAGACAGGCAAGAAAAAGAACATTGAGCAAAATCGCTTAGTTCATTTGAATACGCAATTAGAAAATCAAAAGATGACTTTAGCGCAATTGAAGCTTGAGATGGAGAAAGCTTATTTCCTATTACAAGGATATAAGACGAAGCTTGACAAGATGCAAAAGCATCTCGGTTATCTGTTCATGACTTATGAACAAGATGGCGACATCTATACTTTTAATGACGGAACTATCTTTAATTATGCAACTCAAGACTTTACGTTTATAAATAATGACAGAAATGAATCCTTCTTCATCCATCATATCGCATTCGGAAAAACTGTATTTGCAAAACAGTGTGATGAGACATTTATTCATATGAACTTGAGCTCAGTTGGGCCAAACGAAAAATACACCTATGAAAAGGTTGTTGCCAAATCTGAGAGTAAAGTTGCATTGTCGGTCAGTGATTCAATCCAATTAATGGAGATTTTTAGAGAAGTTCTCGATAACGATTTGAAGATGGACTTCAACGTTTATGGAGGAGGAATTCTTGGCCAATCAGACGGAGAGTATTTCAGAGATTCAGTACTAACTGCAGTTGATTATGACAGAGACAGTGAAGTCAATGAACAAGTTTGGAAGTACAGAGCGACAAAAGATTCTAAGATTCATTTAAGTGTTGAGGTATGGCAAGACGCCATGATGCCTTTCAATTTTGCAGATTATAAAAAAGGTTTTGATAAATTGAAATCGAAAAGCCCTGGAGTAACAGAAATAGATTACATGTCTGCAATCAAAGCAAGAAAGCTAGCAGAGCAATGGAAAACACAAATGAAAACACT
>JBLFXO010000153.1:0-8311 GCA_047609865.1 Arenicella sp. | reverse complement strand
ATCCTCTAAATCTTGATAGATTCTTTGACTCTTTTGAAAGCCTCTAACTTTGAATGCCATAAAGAATCCAAAGAGCATTAAAATGAGAAAATCTAAATACCAGCCTGCACAAATGACAGCCAAAGAACTGAATAAGGTAAAGTACATTTTGTAATCTTCATTTCTCGGAAAAAAGATTGCCTCTACTATTCTACCCCCATCTAAAGGATCTAAAGGAGAAAGATTTAAAACATTTATGACTAAGAGTAATAAGGAAATCTCCAACAATATTTCATTTTGAAATCCATTTACAAACATCAACAACATAACAATACCGACAAGAATTCCAGGGAGAGGACCAAGAAGGGCAATGTTGATTCTTTGTTTCTGACTAATTTTAGTTGCCTTGCCAGAGACCATAGCACCTATAAATGGTATAAACATCATATTGACAGACTTGTAGCCATATGCCTTCATTGTCAAGAAGTGTCCTAACTCATGAAAAACAAGAATAGCTACAATCTCACATACAAATAAGAAATTTTCTTGTAAAACAGAAAAGAAGACGGCAACGAATAGAAGCAAGGATAAGCCGAACTTGACCAATTGCGATTTCTTATCCTGACTTAAAAGTTCAGGTTTAGAAGGGAAAATATGATCATCTGATTCAAACATCTGTACGAATTTAATGAGATTTTGTCAATTGTGATTAGTTTTACGACTATGCTAGTAGCAAAAAACATTCATAAGAAATTTGGAGAGCTTCCAATACTGAAAGGAATCGATATTACTATTAACAAAAAGGAAATCGTATGTATTGTAGGTTCTTCAGGAGCTGGCAAAACAACATTGCTTCAAATATTAGGAACACTTGACCGACCAGACTTGGGGACTATTGAGCTATATGGAGAGGATATATTAAGTTTAGAAAAGAAAAAATTAGCTCAATTTCGAAATAAGAAACTTGGTTTTATTTTTCAGTTCCATCAATTGCTACCTGAATTCACGGCGGTTGAAAACGTTATCCTTCCTGCCCTCATTGGAGGGACTACAAAGTCAGAATCAGTTGATAAAGCTGAAGAATTATTAGACTTTTTAGGCATGTCTCATAGATTAGAGCATAAGCCCTCAGAGTTATCTGGAGGTGAACAACAAAGAATTGCTGTGGCCAGAGCTCTTATTAATTCGCCCGAAATCATTTTTGCAGATGAGCCTTCTGGTAATTTGGATTCAAAAAATTCAGATGAACTTCATGATCTCTTTTTTAGATTAAAAGATGAATTCGATCAAACCTTTGTTATTGTAACTCACAATAACAATTTGGCCGACATGGCTGATGTTAAGTACGAAATGAGAGATGGATTAATTGTTCAATGATAACTGAAGATATAAGAAGCTTTCTAAATGAAAAAGTTGAGTTTTATAACCAACAATCATTTATTGATGATGACCCCATAAAGGTGGTTCATCAATTCACAAGAAAAGAAGATATTGAAATTATTGGTTTTTTAGTAGCCACCATTGCTTGGGGGAACAGAAAATCTATTATTAAGAACTCTCAAAAACTTTGCGAGATAATGGAATTCCAACCTTTCAACTTCATTATGGACTATGAAGAAAAAGAATTGGATTTCGTGCACAGAACTTTCAACTCTGACGATCTCAATTTCTTTTTCTTGAGTTTAAAGAATATCTACCAAAAACATGGAGGATTGGAAGCTGTATTTCGCAAGGAATTAGAAACTAAAGAAAGAATTATCCAATTCAGGAGTGTGTTTTTAGAAGTGCCGCACCTAAAACGTTCTGAAAAACACTTATCGAATCCTGAAAAAGGATCTGCGGCAAAAAGAATCAATATGTATTTGAGATGGATGATTAGGCAAGATAAAAAAGGGGTAGATTTTGGGATTTGGAAAGGTCACAAATCGTCTTCATTGTTCATTCCGCTTGACGTTCACACTGGTGTCTCAGCTCGGAAACTGGGATTAATCAAAAGAAAACAGAATGATTGGAAAGCTTTGGAGGAGCTGATGAAACAGGTATCAGATCTTGATCCATCTGATCCTTGTAAATACGATTTCGCTCTTTTTGGTTTGAGTGCAAATAAAGAGCTTGATTGAAGTATTATTTTCACTTAAAAACCCGATATTCGCACTATGACTTTTGTTTACCCTAATTTCCTGTGGGCGTACTTGTTGATTGCTATTCCAATCATCATACATCTTTTCAATTTTAGGAGATACAAAACGGTTTACTTCTCTCGTGTTTCCTTTTTAAAAGAAGTAACAGAAGATTCTAAGTCTGGCACGAAATTGAAACATCTGCTCATCTTACTCAGCAGAATCTTAGCTATCATTTGTCTGGTTACCGCTTTTGCTCAACCTTTCATTCCTCAATCTGATGGAGATAATACTGAAAGCGTCACTTCAATTTATATTGACAATAGCTTTAGTATGCAGGCTGAAGGTGAAGATGGAAATCTTTTGAATGAAGTAAAGAATAAAGCCATTGACCTTGTCAAATCTCTTGATGCCAATGAGAAGATCAACCTTTTGACAACAGACGTACTTTCTAAGCACCAAAGGTTCTACAGTCAATCTGAAATAGTAGATATGATTAAGGAGATTGACTTTTCAGCTAAATCAATTGAACTCCCTTCTATTATCAATACACAAGTTGATTTATTGAATGGGTTGGATAATGACAAATTGAACAAGCGAATTTTTCTCTTTTCAGATTTTCAAAAATCAACTTCGTCTCTCGAAAATTGGTCTCGACCAGAAGTGAGTACACTTTATTACAAGGCAACGCCTGAAATGAAAGGGAACGTCTATATTGATTCTGTTTGGTTTGAAACTCCAGTTCACAAGGTTAATTCCCCTATTGAACTTCATTACCGAATTATTAATGAATCAGATGAAGATCAAATTGACCTACCTATCAGTTTGAGTATTGATGGAAATAATCCTGGACCCAAAAGAATAAGTATTCCATCTAATTCATTCTTGGATGACACTGTTAGATATACTGATCAAACTGCTGGAATTAAAACGGCAGAGCTCTCGATTTCAACCAATCAACTATTCTTTGACGATAATTTCTTTTTCACTTATTCTATAAAAGAAGAAGTAAGGATTTTGTTGATTTCAGACAAGAACGAACCTTCTTCAAACTTAGAACAACTCTATAATGTATCTGATTACTATAACTGTCTTTCAAAAGACATTAGCAATGT
This sequence comes from Arenicella sp., assembly GCA_047609865.1. Taxonomy (GTDB): domain Bacteria; phylum Bacteroidota; class Bacteroidia; order Flavobacteriales_D; family Crocinitomicaceae; genus Paracrocinitomix. The sequence continues at coordinate 5,097 of JBLFXO010000153.1, read as the reverse complement.
GAGTACAGAGGATTTTAAAGGCAAAGAATGTGTGATCTTTCAAAACATAAACAATATTCCTTCTGGAATTGCTGACTTGGCTCAAAACATTCTAAAAGATGGCGGAACGGTTGTCCTGATTCCTGGAAGTAAAATCGATTTTGACAGCTGGGAAAGTTTCTTGTCTAAAAACGACTTGCCTAGCCTGGGAAACATGAAGGCTCAGAATACTCAAGTTGACGTTTTTAATCATCAAGACCCACTCTATTATGGTGTGTTTGAAACGGATCCGAAAAACTTTAAATATCCAAAATTGAATAAGGGCTATGATATTTTAGTGAACTCTAATCATAATTTTGTTTCTCTCTTCTCCATTTCAAATGATGATCCATTTATGTATTATTCAAACAAGGAGAACGGAAGGATAGTTTGCATGTCTGCTCCTTTAAATATTCAAAATTCAGACTTTCAAAACCACGCTTTGTTTGCCGCTACTTTTTTAAGGATAGCTGAAACAGCGACATATGACACTCCTTTATATGGCGTTATTGGAGAGATGCCTAATTACCCTTTAAATGTAGAGATTGATGAAAAGGCCCCAATACATTTAATACAAGAAGAATTTAAAGTAGACGTCATACCACAAGTCCTAAATACGGCAAATTCTAGGGTTATTTCTTTTGGTCATCTAGAAAACGAAATCAAACAGTCTGGAATATATGATTTGAACAATCAAACTGATTTCAATGAGAAGCTCGGAATCAATTACAACCGTATTGAATCAAGTACAGAATCATTTGATGATGAAAGTCTTAGAGCCGAATTTGAAAATGCCGGTTGGACTAGTGCAGAGGTCTTAGAGGTAAATGAACGAGGAAGCATTGAAATTAATAGTTTTAAAGCGAAGGAATACTGGAGAATTCTACTAATTTTGGCTCTGGTTTTTATAGCTATAGAGATTTTATTACTGAAATTTTGGAAAAGTTAACCTCATGAAAATCTTAATCAAATCTGCAATAATTGTTGATTCCACTTCAGAATTAAATGGAACTCAAAAAGACATTCTCGTAGACCAAGGAACAATTACTAAAATTTCTGACTCGCTTAATGATGCAGCCGACCAGGTCATTCAATATGACAACCTGCATGTTTCAATTGGTTGGTATGACTGTAAAGTCAATTTTTGTGACCCTGGGTTTGAAATTAAAGAAGATTTAGATTCAGGTCTTAAGTCGGCTGAAGCGGGCGGAATGACCGCAGTTTCGGTTATTCCGAACACAGAACCAGCAATCTCAAATAAATCACAAGTTGAGTACGTCATAAAAAAGTCTGCTCACTCTTCAGTGAACATCTTTCCTTTTGGATCGATCACTCATAAATTGAAGGGAGAACAATTAGCTGAGATGTACGACATGCAAGAAAGCGGTGCAATTGCATTTACAGATGGGTCAGGAGATGTATCCGCAGGAATACTCTACAGAGCTCTGTTGTATGCTAAAAATTTTAATGGACAAATTATAAGCTTTCCATTTGATCAAAGTCTTTTTGGAAAAGGATTTATAAATGAAGGAGAAGTTAGTGTTAGGACTGGACTAAAATCAATTCCCGCGATATCAGAATTTATTAGAATAGAAAGAGACTTGAGTCTTTTAAGTTATACTGGTGGTAAATTGCATTTTACAGGGATTTCAACAGCTAGAAGTGTCGACCTTATTAAAGCTGCTAAGAAAAACGGATTAGAAGTTACTTGTGATGTTCACGTACTTAATCTCATCTATACAGAAGAAGAAATGATGAATTTTGATTCTGCATTCAAAGTGCTGCCGCCACTCAGAAGTAATAAAGATAGAAAAGCATTAATTGCAGGATTATTGGACAAGACTATAGACGCAGTTTGTAGCGACCACAGTCCCCAAAATATAGAGAATAAAGATCTCGAATTTGATTTAGCGGAATTTGGAGCTATTGGAACTCAGAGTATGTTCTCTCTGCTAAATACCATAGAAGGAATTCCTTTAGAAAGGAAAATTGAATTAATATCTGTTGGTCCTAGAAACGTATTCGGACTTACAGTGAATGATATAAAAGAAGGTGGAAAGGCAGAGCTTACTTTGTTTGATCCAGCACAAGGTGTGAAATTTGAAATAACAGATTTACATTCGAAATCTAAAAACACACCTTTAATAGGCAAAGAATTAAGCGGAAAAGTTTTGGGTACAATTAATAACGGACTGTTGACTTTATTACAATAATGGCTGGAAAAAGACACAAAAGAAAATTCCTAAGTACATTTTTTTCAGAAAGGAAACAAGTTGGAGCAGTTGCGCCAAGTTCTAGGTTTCTTGTAAAATCAATGTGTGATAAAATCGACTTCAAAAGTGCGAAAGTCATTATTGAACTTGGTCCTGGAACCGGTGTATTCACAAGTGAGTTACTGAAAAGAGCCAATAAGGATACCAAGATATTGACACTTGAATTGAACGAGAATTTCTATAATTTACTAAAGGACAAATTTCAAGATGATAGACTAGAGATTTTATATCGGTCTGCTGATGAAATTACACAGATTCTTTCAGAAAGAGGAATCGACAAGGTTGATGCTATTTTATCTTCATTACCACTCACAGTAATTCCGAAAGAAATAAAGGAGCAAATTATCACCCAGTCATTTGAAGCACTAAAAGAAGATGGTATCTATGTTCAATACCAATACTCATTGAGTGCCAAGAAACTCTTAGAGAATACTTTTGGTAAAATGAAGATGGGTTTTGTTCCTGTCAATATGCCTCCCGCATTTGTTTACTTAGGTACAAAAAAATCTTAAAGAGCTTTAGTCGGAGTAATTTCAGCTCCACCCCACTCTAGGATGTGGAATCCAACTCTTTTAAAACTTTCAAATTCAGGAGCTTCATAAACTGGATAAGGAGCCAACACATCTGACCCTTTAAAGATCATAAATACTCTTCTTTGAGAATCTGGTTTTGGATCGACATTTAGTCTACCAATGGTTTCGTTATATTCCGAATCAATCAAGAACTGAATCTCAGCGTAAGGGTATTTAGTAATTCTCGGCGCCCAATAAGTTATAAAATCTGTTTTCTCTTGAGCATTAAAATTAAGATCGGTTAAGGCGCTTTCTAGCATTTCAACACAATTGTCAGTATCAATTTTATAGCCTAAAACTTCAGTCTTACTATTTAGCTTCAATCCTTCATTTTTACCTTCCCAAAAAAGGTATGGATATTGTTCATCCTCAATAAACAACTTATTAGCCTTGATTTCAACCTCCCAAGACTCCTTATACTCAGGATAAGTGAATGTGAAACTATCTGCGTTTGAGAGCTTAAATGAAGCTGAAATATCCTTTTCAGAATAGGCATAAATCACAGGTTTCTCTTCAGTAACCTGCATTCCATTAGGTAATTTCTCACTAGTAACAAAGTTCATAACAACATGATGCCCGCCTTTAAAATCATAATTCCAACAAACAATTTCGGCATACTGCTCATGAAAGAAAAAGAGAGCCGTATCTTTTATTGAAATGGTGAGCTCGAAATAACCTTTCTCATCCGTTTTGGTATTTGATGATCTATCAAGATTTGAAATAATCCCATTCGGAACAGCTTTTTCACCCCAAACCTCTGTGACGTGACCAGTTATCAGACAAACGTTTGCAGGAATAGAATCTTCAGCTTGATCACTAACCACATACCAATAATCTCTATGCACAGTCTCTGACAAGGCTGCATTTAAACTGAAAACACAACTTAACAAAAGGAATAATCTCATAATTATAATTTTTCTTTTTCAATTTTCAACTCAGTCCCACCCCACTCTAAGAGCGTAAATCCATTTCGGTCAAAACCTTCAAAAGACTGAGGATTTGTAACTATATTTTGTTTTTCTGATGAAGGAGAAAAGAACATGTAGACACGTCTAGCAGCATCTGGTGTTGGAGTCACATTTAATTCCGCAATCTGCTTTTCATAATCCTCATCTATGACAAATTGAACTAAAATATATTCTGACTTCACCATTCTTGGTCCCCAGAAACTAATGAAATCTGCCCTTTCAGTTTGATTAAAGCCAAGTTCATTCAGTTTAGTTTCCAGAAATGAAACTACATTGTTTCGTGCAACGAACTCTCCATCTATAGATTTGTCTTCAGAAATACTGAAATTTAGCTGATCAGATTCACCTTCCCAAAACAAGTATGGATATTTCTTTCCTTCATATTCAATCCCTTCCTTGTCAACTGATACTTGCCATGCGTCATCCAATTTAGGATAGGTGAAAGTTAAATTCCCATGATAATTTAAGTCTAAAGAAACATCAATTTCTTTATCCGAGTAGAGATAAATAACTGGTTTTGATGAGATTATCATTTCAGAGTTTGAACTTGAATTGAAATTCAGATTTACATAATGTTGCGATTGAAATTTATAGCTCCAAACAACAACTTCTGAGAATTTTGATTTGAAAAAGAAAATTGAGGTATCAGTAGAAGGAATGAGCAACGCATACTTTCCAGCACTATCAGTACGAGTATGATAAAGACCATCTAATGTTGATACTTTGCCGTTAGCTACTCCCACTGAATAACTATATGCGTAGCCCTCAACTAAACAAAAACCTTTAGGCACCTTTGCTGAGAAAGAGTCAGATTTCACGCTATATGGCATTTGCTGAGGATTCCACTCTGCAAATGATAAAGAACTAAAGGTGATTAGGAATAAGAAAAGTATTTTTTTCATGGTCTGGATTCAAATTAAAATTTAAAGCTTGAATTTTTGAGTCTTAATTTCCGTGCCTCCCCATTCAAAAAGAGTAAACCCTTTTCGTTCAAACCCTTCAAAGGATTGAGTAGTTGTTTCAATTTCTGGCAATGCGTCATAACCTTTGAAATACATATACACCCTTCTTGAAGCATCAGGCTTAGGACTAACATCTAAGGTTGCAATTTGCTTATCGTAATCTTCATCCCAAATAAATTGTACAAAAACAAAATTCGACTTAAGCATTTTAGGTGCCCAAAAGGTGATGAAATCAGTCTTTTCAGTTTGATTGAATCCTAATCCATTTAAGCTTGCCTCTAAAAACTTTATGACCTTATCTCTT
>JBLFXO010000152.1:0-8337 GCA_047609865.1 Arenicella sp. | reverse complement strand
TGTTTTGTTATTCTTGTAGGCATTTGGCCAAATATGAATGTATATCTTATCAAGAGCGGTACCTGAATTATTGATGTATTCAAACTCTTCGTAAGCTGATAGAGTATTGTCTTTATCGTTGAGTGTAACGTCAATTTTATAATTTACTTCTTGTTGAAAATAAGATTGTCCAAAACTTATTGAAGAAACTAAGACGCTAAAGGCAAGAATTGCTTTTTTCATTGGGATTATTTTAGTGCCCGAAAGATAGCTATATTTGAAGAATACAAAAAGCTTTATTTATTAGAGGTTCAAAGGTGTTATGACCGTGAAAAATCAAATATTAACTTACTTGGCAGTGTTTCTGATCACAGCTTGTGCAGAGGGTCAAAAAAAGAATGACAAAGTGGATAGTGAAGAGCCGAAATACACAAATGCATTAATTGAAGAAAGTAGTCCCTACTTATTGCAACACGCTCATAATCCAGTTGATTGGATGCCTTGGGGAGATGAAGCTTTTGAGAAAGCAAAAGAAGAAGACAAACTTGTAATTGTGAGCATTGGCTATAGCTCATGTCACTGGTGTCATGTTATGGAACATGAAAGCTTTGAAAATGAAGCAGTAGCCAAACTCATGAATAAACACTTTGTATGTATCAAAGTAGATAGAGAAGAAAGACCAGATGTTGATCAAGTTTATATGACTGCTGTTCAACTCATGACTGGTCAAGGCGGATGGCCACTTAATTGTTTCACTTTGCCTGATGGTAAACCTGTATATGGCGGAACATATTTCGCAAAAAACCAATGGGTAGAGGTTCTAGAAAAAATGCATGAATCATATACTGAAGACAGAGATAAAGTCGTTCAATATGCTGAAAACTTAACTGCCGGAATCCAAACATCCGAGCTCATTACGGTTAAAGAAGAAGCACAAGATTTCTCAACTGAGAAGTTGACGGATATGGTAAATAAGTGGAGCGTTAATTTTGATAATATCAAAGGCGGACCTAATAGAGCACCCAAGTTTCCTATTCCCAATAATTACGAATACTTAATGCATTACGCCTATCTAACTTCAGACTCTTTAGTAATGGACCATGTTGATTTGACATTAGAGCAAATGGCGTTTGGTGGAATCTATGATCAAATTGGTGGAGGCTTCGCTCGTTACTCTACAGACAACGAATGGAAAGTGCCTCACTTTGAGAAAATGCTCTATGACAATGCACAGTTGGTAAGTCTTTATTCTCATGGATATCAAAGAACACAAAATCCACTTTATAAGCACATAGCTTATCAAACCCTTGAATGGGTAGAAAGAGAAATGACGACTAAATACGGTTCTTTCTACTCTGCATTAGATGCAGATTCTGAGGGTGAAGAAGGTAAATATTATGTTTGGACTAAAGAAGAACTGAAAACGACTTTAGGAGATGATTTTGATTTTGTGAAAGATTACTATAATGTCAATTTGAAAGGTGAATGGGAAGGGAATTACATTCTTTTAAGAAGAGATAGTGATGCAGCAATTGCAGATGACTATAAAATGAGTGTGGCTGAAGCGAGAAGTAAAATTGAATTGATTAATAAGAAGCTTTTGGTTAAAAGAGCCGAAAGAATTCGACCTGGCTTAGATGATAAGAGTTTAACTTCATGGAACGCAATGATGGCCGTTGGATATGTTGATGCCTACCAAGCTTTCGGAGAAAGTGCATTCTTGGATAAGGCACTTGCAAATGCGAAATGGCTTGAAAAGAATCAGATAAAGAAAGATGGTCAATTATTGCACTCATTCAAAAATGGAAAAGGTAAAATTGACGGCTTTTTAGAGGATTATTCGGCAGTAATCCAACTCTACGTAAAGCTATACGAAGTTACTTTTGACGAAACATATTTATCGAAAGCAAAGTTATTGACTGACTATTGCATTGAGCATTTTGAAGATGAAAACAGTGGTATGTTTTTCTTTACATCAAACTTAAACGCTGACCTGGTTGCTAGAAAAATGGATATCTCTGACAATGTGATTCCTTCAAGTAATTCAATGATGGCAAGAAACCTATGGAACCTAGGTATTCTTTATGACAACAATGAATATAAAACGAAGGCGAAACAGATGTTGGCTAACGTTTATGAAGACATGAACACGTATGGGTCTGCCTATTCAAATTGGGGGATGTTATGTCTTTCAATGACTGAGCCTTATTACGAAGTTGCCATTACGGGCGAAGAGTCTCAAGCCAAATCAATTGAGATGAACAAGAAGTATATTCCTAACAAATTAATGATGGGTGGGGTAAAGGCCAGTAAATTACCCCTCTTAGAAGGCAAGTTTGTGGGAGAAACTACTATCTTTGTTTGTGTAGACAGAGCTTGTCAAATGCCAGTCGACAATGTTTCAGATGCCGTTAAGCAAATGAAATAATCTTATTAGAAAACAAATCATTAAAAAAATCATGTTGATTACTGAGGGACTTACCCTTATTCTGACTCAACAAAAACGTTATTTTTGAACATATGCAAAACCAAGGAGCATTAGAATATAATACTGAACGACCAAAACTGTTGATTCCAGAATACGGAAGAAACGTTCAAAAGATGATCGGTCACGCCTTATCATTGGAGGATAGAGAAGAGCGAAATAAAGTTGCGAAAGCTATCATCAAAGTGATGGGAGAACTCAATCCTCATTTAAGAGATATTGAAGAGTACATACCAAAACTTTGGACACATCTTTTCATTATGTCGGAATTTCAGTTGGATGTTGATTCACCTTACCCTTTACCTACTAAAGAAAAATTAGCCGCTCCTCCTGGCAGAGTTGCTTATCCACAAACGAGAATTAAAGTGGGTCATTATGGTAAAACTGTAGAGACTTTGATTGGTTTGGCTTGTGCTATGGAAAAAGGAGAAGAACGTACCGCGTTAGAAAAACATTGTGCAGCTTTGATGAAGAGATTCCACCTCACATTCAACTCAACTTCTGTTGAAGATCAAACGATTCTGACTCATTTATCTAAACTATCTGATGGTAAAATTGAATTAACGGAGACTGGGTTTCTACCAAACACGAATGAAATTCTTAAAGCTAATGGCGGTAAGTTGAGTAATGAGATTGTTGAAAATACTAACAACAGAAACAACAAGAATAGGAACAACAACAATCGTAACAACAATAACAACAACAATAAGAATCGTAACAATAATAAAAACCGAAAACGCTATTAAACCATTATGGGAACATTCGAGATTCACGGAGGAAAGTCACTCAAGGGTGAGCTAGTACCGCAGGGTGCAAAAAATGAAGCTTTGCAAATTTTATGTGCCGTTCTTTTAACACCTGAAAAGGTTACCATTTCTAACTTACCTGATATCGTTGATGTCAACAAACTAATTAACCTCTTGCAAGCAATGGGTGTTAAGGTTGAAAAGGTTGAGAAGGGAACATATACCTTCAAGGCTAAGAACGTTGATCTCAAATACATGCAAACTGATGACTTTACGAAAAGAGCATCTTCATTGCGTGGTTCTATTATGATTATTGGCCCACTACTATCAAGATTCGGAAAGGCTTATATGCCCAAGCCAGGTGGAGATAAAATTGGAAGAAGAAGATTGGATACTCACTTTGAAGGATTCCAAAAATTAGGAGCTGAATTCGATTTTGACGCAAAAAATCACTTCTATTCGGTTGAAGGGAAAAAATTGACAGGAACTTATATCCACATGGATGAAGCTTCTGTTACCGGAACAGCAAACATCATCATGACCGCTGTCATGGCCAAAGGAAAAACCACCATTTACAATGCAGCATGTGAGCCTTACTTGCAGCAATTATGTAAAATGATGAATAATATGGGCGCCAAAATCACCGGTATTGGCTCAAACCTACTTTACATTCAAGGAGTTAAAGAAATGAAAGGATGCTTTCACCGCATTCTTCCAGATATGATTGAAATAGGATCATTCATTGGTTTAGCGGCCATGACAAAATCTGAGATTACGATTAAAGATGTGAGCTATGATGACTTAGGTGTTATGCCTTCAGTTTTCAAAAAGCTTGGAATCAAAATGGAACGAAGAGGTGATGACTTATTCATCCCAAAGCAAAAATCTTACGAAATGGAGACCTTCATTGATGGCTCTATATTGACTATTGCTGATGCGCCATGGCCAGGCTTCACTCCAGATTTAATTAGTATCATTTTAGTAACTGCTACTCAAGCGAAAGGATCTTGTTTGATTCACCAAAAAATGTTTGAATCAAGATTGTTCTTTACCGATAAACTGATTGAAATGGGAGCGCAAATTATACTGTGTGATCCACACAGAGCTGCCGTAATTGGAATGAACCATCAAAGTCGATTAAGAGCGACTACAATGACTTCTCCTGATATTAGAGCCGGAGTTTCATTATTGATTGCAGCCTTATCTGCTGATGGTGTTTCTACCATTCATAACATTGAACAAATTGACAGAGGATACCAAGACATTGACGTTCGTTTGAACAACCTCGGGGCCGACATCAGAAGAATTGGATAATAATTCATTCAAGCAGTCGTTCTTTCTACACGCTAAACGTAGAATTAAGTGATATCATTAACTAAATCGCAATCGGTAGGTCTACAATATGTGCTTCTTAGCGCTATTATCGTTGTCATTCTTTTCTTAAAATTAGATTGTTTTCACATGCGCTGGTGGGATGAATCCATGTACGCGGTTAATGCGTATGAAATGGTTCAATCGGGTGAATACTTTTCATATACATTTGATGGTGAGGCCGACCTCTTCAATTCAAAGCCGCCTCTAACAATTTGGCTGCAAATTCTTTCTATTAAAATTGTTGGATACAATGAGTTAGCAATGCGACTACCTTCGGCAATAGCGGCGGCAATCACGGTGCTTATCCTATTTAGATTTCTTTCAAAAAACTTCTCCTCTTTTATCGCTTGGACTGGCAGCCTAATTCTTTTGTCAACTGTAGGTTTCACCGGATATCATGCAGCAAGAACGGGCGATTCTGATGCCTTGCTCACCCTTTTTCTAACAGCCTCAGCAATTTCATTTTTCAATTACATCCTTAAAGAAAAAACCAAGGACATCTTTATATTTTTAATCTTCTTGACCCTGGCTTTCGCAACAAAATCATTCGCATCCCTATTATTTTTACCAGCCATATTTATCATATTAATTCGATTAAAATTTCTAAAAAAGTTCGTTCTAAATTGGCATTTCGCAATAGGCTTCATTCTGTTAATCGGAACAGTAATTTCCCTCTTATGGCTGCGAGAATCTCAGACTCCGGGATATATATCGACCATTTTCACAAATGATGCCGGCAGGCTTTTTAGAAGTACTGAAGGCGGCTCAACTGACTACTTCTATTACATTGATTTGTTCTTTACGAAACATTTTTCTTGGTGGATTATCCCATTTATTCTAGGATCCTTTTTTGCATTTTATTCGCCAAAACCTCAAGAAAGAAGACTCCTAAAAGCAATCCTTCTTTTGATTATTTCCTATTTGTTCATGATTACAATTTCAGGAGGGAAACATTTCTGGTATGACATCCCTCTATTTCCATTAATGTCAATCGCAGCGGCTTTCGGAATTTCATATTTTTTAGAGAATACGCTCAATGGTAAAAAAACAGTCTCACTAAGAGCGAAGAGTTTCTTAATCATTGCATTAGTCAGTTACCCTCTTATTCTCTCCTTTAGACAAACACAATCAAATTACATCCCACCCGGAGAGATGAAGTTAGAGGCCAATGAGGTATTCATGCATGAAAGCATACGACAAAATCAAAGTCTAGACGGAATTACTGTGCTTTATCACGGCTGGCGAGGATCACTTCTATTCTATAAGTATAAACTGAGTGAAGAAGGACAGAAAATCAGCATGACGCAAAATATTTCAGAACTTCATATCGGGGATGAAGTTCTTGTTTGTCATGACAGTTTGAACATTGAGTTGATGAACAATTTTTACACAAAAAATAAAATAAAATTGGATATGCTACACTTTATGAGTTAGTCTCTACTAACGATTAAGCGCAATATTAGTCTTCTTGGTCTTCTCTTGACCAAATGCCTCATAAGTTAGTACCACAAAGAGAACCGCGTCTATCACCGGATTACCTTTAGGATCATTGCCATCCCATTTAAAAGCCGTTGTCTTTGAAGTAAAGACTTCATTTCCCCACCTATTATAAATGTGAATCTCGAAAACTTCTGGTGCGCAATCCCACTCAATGATAAAGTGATCATCAACACCGTCTCCATCAATATTTAATGCTGCCGGAATGTTAGGTTCATACTTACATTCGTCTTGTGCGAAAGTGCTGAATGCACTCAGCATTAAAACCGATACTATAATTTTGAAAGTTCTCATATTATCTAATCATTGTTATGTCTCCCGACTTCTTCACTTCATTACCCTTAAAGGTATATGATAATGCCCAACTATAAACGCCTATTGGCAATGATTTGCTATCAGAAGATCCATCCCATGCAAACTTATAGTCAATTGATTCAAATATTACTTCGCCCCAATTGTTAAAGAACTCTATCTTAAATTCATCAGGTGCGCAATCAAAGGTCACAAAAACAAAATCATTTATTGCGTCACCATTTGGAGTGAATGAAGTGGGTAATTTCAAATCATTTAAACAATCATTTGGGTCTCTTTGGGCAAAAGATGCAGTCAAGATAAAAACAGATACAATTGTAAGTAGGGTCTTCATATTATCTCAGTATAGTAATGTTTCCTTTTTTGTTCACTTCTGCACCATTAAAAGTATAATTCAATAGCCAGATGTAAGTGCCTGAAGATAAAGGTTGATTGTCTTTTCGGCCATCCCAGCTAAACCTGTAATCAGATGATTCATAAACTGTTTCACCCCAACGGTTAAAAAACTTGATATTAAAATCCTCCGGAGGGCAATCAAAATGAATACTTATAGTTTCATTCATGCCATCTCCATTAGGAGAAAAAGAGCTAGGAACTTTCAAAGAATCCAAACAGCCAGGATGATGACTTTGTGAGAATGAAGCAGTCACTATAAATAGAGCTGTAAGAGTGAATAAGGTTTTCATAATAGGTTTACTTACATCTAATTACGTGAATTTTTCGGGGATATTGTTTGATTAAGGTTGAATGTTGTAGTCAACCAAGTTCCAAACTTCATTAGAATCAAGTAATTCTTTTCTAATCATACCCACGCTTTCAGCGTAAAACTTGGAAGTCGGCTGATTATTCTCAGATGCAGTATGTTCCTCAGTCATATTTACAACATTAATAAAAGTATCAGATTCAACACTCATAGTGGAAACAAACTCTTTTACTACCAATTGATTATTATAATTGGCAGGATAACCCCCATAAGAGGCCACACGGTCACCTTTACTTGGGTAATAAATAAAACAATAGGATTCGGCTACAAAATCACCTGGGTTTGTCTTAGAAATCTTTATCAATAGTGAATTATCCGCTTTGTTTATCATTCCCGCATCCTTAACACCACCAAAAGACCAATAATTAAATTCATATTGATTATGTGAACTATAGGTTTCCGTTCTAAAATAATATGAATTTGGATCATTAAGCTGATTGGTGACATAGACAGAATCTCGCTCACCTGAAGTTTCCTCTTCATACACCCACCAAGACCCTTCTTTAAAACAGAAATAATCTTTAACACCGGTAATTTCAGCACACTCATCAGGGAATTCTTCACAAAAAGGAAGCTCATCTTTTTTGCAAGAAGCAAAAGAGATCAGGACTAGAGAAATCACCAATATGTGTTTGAAGTTGAATCGCACACTCAATATTACGTAATCTAAATGGAAAAGGTAAGTTCATTGTCACACTGACCCCGATAGTGATCAGGAGAAGTGTAGATTAGAAAAACTGAAAAGTATAATTTGTGGCAAGGTTGAGACCATCAGAACACTATGGGCTAGTCTTCGACAAGCTCAGACTGACAATTAGTAAGGGCTTTATCCAGTCTTAAGCAAACTCCTTCAAAATGGTAAGCACCTTATCCCAATAAGATCGTCCAAACAAATTAACGTGAACCATTAAGGGATACAACTGATTGTACTCAATTCTAGACTTCCAGTCTTTTTCTAAAGGGTAGATTTCATTGTAAACATCAAATAATTCTTGATCAAATCCGCCAAACAAATGCATCATTCCGAAATCCATTTCGCGGTGACCATAATATACTGCTGGGTCAATTAGAACAGGACCTTCATGAGTTGACAAGAAATTACCACTCCATAAATCACCGTGTAATAAAGCAGGTTTCTCATCAGGGTAAATCTCTTTGATACGAGCATAAAACTTCTCAAT
>JBLFXO010000151.1:0-8383 GCA_047609865.1 Arenicella sp. | reverse complement strand
AAAAGCTTACGATTTTTAATCGTTACGGCTTTTTTTAATTTCCATTTCTCATTCGAGCAAGCTCGATTCGTTCTGTAAATGAAAAAAAGCCTACCGCCCTGCGGTAAGCTTTTAACTCTTAGTGACCCCGGAGGGATTCAAACCCCCAACCCTCAGAGCCGAAATCTGATATTCTATTCAGTTGAACTACGGGGCCGTATTCTTTTGCGGTCCCGCGGTTAAATCTCTAAAAAAGAGTTGAACTACGGGGCCAATAACTGGTAAAATAAAAAAGGTGGAGCAATTTGCTCCACCTTTGTGGGCCCACTAGGACTCGAACCTAGAACCTCTTGATTATGAGTCAAGTGCTCTAACCAGCTGAGCTATAGGCCCGTCTTTGTTTTGTGAGAGTGACAGACTCTCATTGCCTGTCCCGCAACCGCGGGAAGCTATAGGCCCGTCTTTGTTTTGTGAGAGTGACAGACTCTCATTGCCTGTCCCGCAACCGCGGGAAGCTATAGGCCCGTCTTTGTTTTGTGAGAGTGACAGACTCTCTATCTTGAATAATCTCTTATTTCAAGGCCTGCAAATTTATGCCATTAAATGACAATTGCAAAATAAATCAGAAGAGATTGCATAAAAAAAGAAGGCAGCCCTTACTCGGCTGCCTTCACTTATTAATCTAGAAATAGTTGTGTTTTTATAAATCTGTCGTTGTTCTAGAGCTTATTGAATTAATTTTTTGGACCAGCTTTGAATGTATATGCAAAACCAATTCCTAATACTTCTTTGAATTGAACTCTTGGTCCGTTAAAAGCTACGTTATTTGCATCCGTGCCAGCAATGTTGATGTCATCATCATAAATTAATTGAGTTGATAATGTCGCAGAGATGTACTGATTTACTTTCAATTGAAGTAAGTTTTCCCAGTTCACATCTATCCTTGATGGATTTTCTAAGTAGTTTGAGAATAAATCAAGCTTTGAAGTGAATGAAATGTTCTGGAACGCTTTACGTTCCGCATCAGCATTCTCTAATTGCAATTGCAATCTTACATATCCCCCAAGCTCAGATCTGATTTTACCAGTTCCTAAAGGATCAAGACCAAAAGCTCTAGCATTCGCTAAATCATCATCCAAAACAAATGTATTTTTCATTGTTATTGGTGCAATAAAAGCAGAAAACACTTTGCTAGGCTTGTAGTCCATACCGATTGCTAAAAGTGTATAACCCGGGGCCATAAATTTAGATATCGCAATTGAGTCGTTCGGATAACTGAAACCAGGTGTAGCTTGAGTTTTAAAGTTGAATAGTACAGAATAGAACCAGGATTTTGATGCTCCTCTGCCAAATTTTGAAAACAAATCAATTTTGTCGTCAGTCTTCAGCCAAGCTACATTACCTTTTCTTCCTTGTCTCAAAATTCCATACCCAAGGTCTAAAGTGTTTTCCCATTGACCCTTTCCTTTCGTGTAATTGGCAAATAAGGTTGCCGTACCGTTTAATGAAAATGAATTTAATCCACCAGCATTCCAGTTAGTCAAACTTACTTGAGAGAAGTTTAGCATAAATGCACCTCCTTTTTTCCATCCTTGAATGGTATCAATCTTCTTTTCTTTTAAAGCTTTCTCACCATCTGTCACCTGTGCCATAAGGGCAGATGACATTAGTGAAACTCCTAATAAAAATGTGAGTTTTCTCATGGTTATTTCGTTGTTCAGTATTCTAATTTATTTTTTTAATAAATCTCTGATTTCTCCTAACAGAACTTCTTCTGTAGTCGGCTCTACTGGAGCGGCAGGAGCTTCTTCTTTCTTTTTCTTTGTTTTGTTCACGGCTTTCACAATCAAGAACAATACAAATCCAACAATTACTAAATTGATAAGTGTGTCAATCCATGAACCGTACAGGATTGCATTTTCTGGGGTAGTAACAACTCCTTCTGCTCCAAGAACTGCTTCATTAAGTACAAACTTTAAATCGGCAAAATTCACACCTCCCGTAAAATACCCAATAACCGGCATCATTACCATAGATACAAATCCTTTTACAACTGCACCAACTGCACCTGCTAGTATTACCGCAATCGCTAAATCGATAACGTTTCCAGTCATTATAAATGCTTTAAATTCTTTTAACATAACTTTTGTTTATATGATTTTTTTGACAAATATAGAGTTCGGCTTTTATTATTCAAAGACGATATCGGTCAAATAAAGAGAATAGTCGATAAGCGACAAGAAAAGAAAGTGCAGAGGTTTAAAGGAGATTTAGATTTTTCATTAATTCTTCTTTGTAAGACCTACTAATAGGCAATGACTTATCACCAATAACGACAAGGTTGTCGTCAATACGATCGATTTTATCTAGGCTTACAATATAAGATCTATGAATTCTTAGGAATTTAGTAGATGGCAATCGCAGTGCGATTGACTTCATAGTTGACAAAACGGTGAATTTCTCTTTTAAAGAGTTTATTTGCACGTAATCCGCCAAAGCTTCAATGAATTCAATATCCTCAAAACGCACTCTTGAATATCCTTTGTTCTTTTTAATGAACAGGTGATCCGCTTTATCTCCGTCTGCTTTTACAGAAGAATTCATTTCTTCTGCTTTGGCTATTGCTAGTTCAAACCTTGAATAGTCAACTGGTTTGACCAAATAGTCGGAGACATCATAATTGTAGGTGTCAGCCGCATATTCTTTTTTAGAACTTACTACTATCACCTGAGGAATATTAGGGACGGCCGCAATAAACTCAATTCCAGTCATTTCCGGCATTTCCATGTCGAGAAAAATCAAATCACAATCTAATTTACCAAGTTCTTCTAGTGCAACTAGTGGGTTCTCGAATTCTCCAACACATTCAAGCTTATCAGATTTGCTAATGAAGTTTTTAAGAATTTTTCTTGACATTGCGTCATCATCAATAATAGCCGCCTTGATCATAAATTAGGTTTTAATCAAATATAATATTTTTGAACTACATATGTTAGAATTTGAACCAGCCTAACATTTGTATATTTGAGGCAATGAACAAAAATAAAATAAATCTTTTAAAGTATGATTCGGTGCTTTTCGATTTGGGAGGTGTTATTTTAAATCTTGATTACGACTTGACTGTCAATGCTTTTAAAAGTTTGGGGCAAGAAAGATTCGACAACTTGTATACACAAGCAAGCCAAGATTTTATTTTCGATAAATTTGAAACTGGAATTATTTCCTCTATTGAATTCATAGATTATATGCTGAGTCTATTACCAAAAGAATGTTCATCTGCAGATGTTGTTATTGCATGGAATTTGATGCTCTTAGATTTGCCTAAAAAGAGGATTGATTTCTTAAAACAGCTTTCTTTAAAAATGCCAATAAATCTCTTTTCAAATACGAATGATTTGCACTTCAAGAGTTTTACAAAGTATTTTATCAATGAATTTGGTGACGAAAACCTTCTAAACAGTATGTTTAATAAGTGTTATTA
The DNA here is from genome assembly GCA_047609865.1 of Arenicella sp. Lineage (GTDB taxonomy): Bacteria > Bacteroidota > Bacteroidia > Flavobacteriales_D > Crocinitomicaceae > Paracrocinitomix. The sequence goes on along the minus strand of JBLFXO010000151.1, from coordinate 4,923 downwards.
TTCTCATCTAGTTGGTGAACGAAAACCCAATTCTGCTGCATTTCAATTAGTTTTAGATGAGCAAGGTTTAGATCCTGAGAAGGTTCTTTTCATAGATGATTCAATCCAGCATATTGAAGGGGCTAACAAGTTGGGGATAAAAACTCACCATCTAGTAGATTCAGATATCTGTGATATACTTACTTTTAGCTAATAAACTAAGCATATCACTGAGAGTCAACATAGCGTTCAAGCCAATTTAGAAAGATTGAAATCGAAGCTTTTCGATTTGTCTTCTAGGAATCCTTTTATAAATGTTGTTTTGAAGAATCTTGTTTCACTAGAGGGGGATTTGTCTAAGGTTCATAAAAAAGCACTCTTTTATCAGAAAGAATATGGAATGGAGACTACCTTAAAGGTCAGTGCATTTTTGAAATGGAAGGACCCGAATAAAAGTGATTTCTATATTTCACCTCTTTTTTTTAGTGCCGTGAAAGTTTTGAAAAGAAGGAAAATTGAGGTGTCATATGAAATTGTTCCAACTTCAGAAGACGTTAATTCTAATCCTATTTTAATGGATGCTTTAAAAAAGCATTTTGACATTGAGTTACCTGAAGTCGTATTGAATGAAGATGTTTTAATCAAGGAAATAGTAGAGAAGCTTTCTACTAATCAAAACAAAATTGAATTAAAACAAGAGTTTGATGACAAGGCAGAATGGCAAGTTATTCAAATAGATAAAATTGGAAATTTCAATTATAAGAAAAGCTCTTTGGCGAAAGATTTTGATGAAATGTCTTTGGAGCCATCACAGACCCTAAAGTCAATTTTCGGAGATGAACAAGTTGAAAATCTAGGTGAACAGGTTGTTGCTGTGACAGACCTAGATGATTCTCAAAGAAAAGCTTTGTCATTTGCCTCAACGAACAATATTGTCATTCAAGGACCACCAGGCACTGGTAAATCGCAGTCAATAGTCAACTTAATATCACATTTTCTTAGCCAGAATAAAAAAGTGCTTTTTGTTAGTCAGAAGAGGTCTGCTCTTGATGTCGTTTACGAAAAGCTTAAACAACTTAAGTTAGATAATTACGCGGCTTATTTTAATGCAGAGGAGGATGAGAAGAGAACATTTTATCAGACTTTAAGGAAGTCTTGGGACGAAATGAATAATAATACTGAGAAACAAACTGAAGTAAATAATAAAGACTCAGATGGTATCCTCTCTTTTTACTTAAATAAGTACTTGATTGAAAAAGATGATAATAAGTCTTCATATGAATTGACTAAAAAATTGATATCTCTTGGAATACCAAAGAGTAAACTTTCATCTCAGGGTAAGTCCCCGCTTCTGGTTGATTGGGAGGATGCTAAAAAAGATTTATTAGCAGTAGATATTAAGGCAAAAAAAATATTCGGTGTTCGACCTTTGGGTGAGCAAGCATTTTTAAAATTGAGTAAAGGATTAATCCTCGATAAGGATCCTATTATCAGGCTTGAAAAGAGAATTGTTGACTTCAAAAGTATTGTTGGTAAAATAGAAAATGTAATTTCCAAATTTAACTTGGACGACTCTTTTGACGACCTTACAAGATTAGCAATTGCAGCTAGCATTATGAGTATGGTTAATAAGTCGCAGTTTTCCATCTTGAATTCTGAAAGTACACAATACAAAAGTTTTTCAAGCTGCGCAAAGAAATATGACCTAGCAAAATCAAAATATGAAAGGCAAGTTATCCTAAATGAGAAATGGCAAAACAAACCTCTAAAATCAGAGATTACTGAATTGATGGATTTGGTTAAGCATCAACATGCACCAAAAGGGATATTCGGAATTTTAAAAAGAAGGTCTGAAAGGATTGATAGAGCCTTTGAGGGCTTTGACACCAGTTTAACAAATACCGGAAAGCTTCAGCTTTTAGAAGAATTACGCTCCGAATGGAACTTAAAAGGGCAACTGGATGAAATTAAACTCAAATTAAAACACAATTTTGAGATTCAAAATCCGGATATTGAAATAGACATTGTTTTTCAAGTAAGATCAAAATTAAATAAAGTTGGTCAATCAGATTATCTTTTCATTCTAGAACATAAAGACTCTTCTGAATTAATTGATTGTTTGAGTAACCTTCACTCGAACATTCAATCGTATAATCATCTCGTTAAGTTTACTTTTGAAGAGAACTTGAACGATTCGATCGCTGACCATAAGAAGTCGATTGAATTTCTAGAAGCAAATTTAGTACCTCTAAAGCTGATAATTAATGACTTGGAAGTCTTATTTAAAATAAACCCAACCGTTCTTAATTTTATCAGAAAAAATGCGGGGCTTGATTTGAAAACTATTGAGGCAAATGTGGTCTTTGCGGCCTTGCTTTCTCAAAATAGGTTTGAACCATTGTTTGATGAAATTGAAGGTGGAGCCTTAAAGAAATCAATAGAAAAGGATCTTGTAATTGATAAGCGATTAGCTTTATTTTCTCTGGAATCCATTTCAACTGAAATTCGAAAAGACTTTCAGAATTCCGAACTCTTATTGTCAACACCTGCTGCTAAACTTAAAGAACCTCAGAAGGTTGCTAAAAAAGAGATTAAAGCGCAGAAAAAAACCTTGATTCATGAAATTGGCAAAAAACAACAACATCTTGCTGTAAAGAAGTTTGCAAATGGATGCTGGTCTTATCTCGGACTTTTCCAGAAGGTTTGGATCATGAATCCACTTTCGGTTTCTCAAAGATTGCCACTTGAAGCAGAGTTGTTTGATGTTGTGATTTTTGATGAAGCAAGTCAAATACCATTAGAAGATTCCTTACCGTCAATCTATCGAGCAAAACAAATTGTAGTAGTAGGTGATGAAAAACAAATGCCCCCGTCTCAATTTTTCTCTACTGCTCAAGAACAGTTTACTGTGTTAGATCAAGCTCAGTTAACTTTCAAAAAAGTAATGCTCAATTGGCATTATAGGTCTACAAATCCGACTCTTATTAAATTCTCTAATAGTAAGTTCTATGATGACAATTTACTGACTTTTCCTGCCGCCAAGGATGAAAGGGCTATTGAGCTAAAGAAAGTTAGTGGTTTTTTTGATCAAGGTTCAAATGAGACAGAAGCAGATGAAATTGTTGCTTATCTCACGGCCAAAAGGGATCTCTCAAAAATAGGAATCATTACGTTTTCAAAAGAGCAAGAAAAGCTTATACGAAAAAAGCTATTAGAGTCATCCATACAGAATAAAGACCTATTAATTCGAAATCTAGAAAATGTTCAAGGAATCGAAAGAGATGAAATTGTAATATCCATTGGTTATTCCAAAAATAAAGAAGGTGTTCTGAGACTTAATTTTGGACCTGTAAATCAGGAGTCAGGTCCTAACCGTCTGAATGTCATGTTCACAAGAGCCAGACAAAAAATGACCATTTTTAGCTCTATTGGGTCTGGTGATATTGGGCTTTCAGAAAATTTAGGAGTTAATTGTTTGAGAGAATTTCTCGTTTATTGTGAATCGATTGAAAATTGTAATACTACCAATACTAACGAGTTCAGGGAGCTAAATTTTTTAGACTTTGAGACATTAGGGTTGAAAATGATTAATCAATTTTCTTCTTGTTCAGTAAGGGCTGTAGTTCAAAGTGATACAAAAAAGATTTTACTTTTAGATCCATGTTCTCAATCTTTTGAACCCAATGATTTGAAAACAATTTATAAGGTGTTGGCTTTAAGGTTTAGAGAAGTGAAGCTCGTTCTTTCCATTGATGCTTGGAACAATCCTGAGAGATTTCAAGAAGAGGTTAGAAGTTTTTTTAATTAGACTATAATAAAAAAGGCTCTCCGCCGAAACGAAGAGCCTACCCAAAATCCATGAATCAACCGGTTTCCCGGCTTAGTCTAATTCAAGTACGGTAATGAAAATACCATGCCAAAATTATTAATTAGTCTAAAAAACTTCTTTTGCGATAGCTTTTACACTATCTGATTTACTCATTGTATAAAAGTGAATGCAAGGTGCTCCGGCAGCCTTTAATTCTTGTGCCTGTTTAATTCCCCATTCAATTCCTAACTGTGAAACTGCTTCGTTATCCTTGCATTTCAAGAGTTCGTTTGAGAATTCGTCAGGAAAATCAATATTGAAAAACTTAGGTAAAAAAGAAATGTGCTTTAGATTTTTAATTGGTTTCAAGCCAGGAATTATAGGGCAATTGATTCCAGCGGCTCGGCATTTATCTACGAAGTCGAAATATTTTTGATTGTCAAAAAACATTTGGGTAACAATATAATCAGCGCCTGCGTCAACTTTTTCTTTCAAATGTTGCATATCTGAGGTTAGGTTCATGGCCTCAAAATGCTTTTCTGGATAACCGGCGACTCCAATGCAAAACTCTGTCGGATCCAAAGAAACTTCTGCAAGTTGATATTTTCCTTTATTCATGTCTGCCACTTGATCCACCAATTGCTTGGCATATTGATGCCCTTCAGAATGAGGTCTAAAATTTGATTCTGTTTTTATGGGATCACCTCTGAGAACTAAGACATTGTCTATCCCTAAGAAGGTTAAGTCTACTAAGGCGTTTTCAGTTTCGTCTTTGCTAAATCCCCCACAAATGATGTGCGGAACTGTGTCAACATTATATTTATTTATAATTGCAGCACAAATCCCAACAGTACCAGGTCTCTTTCGAATCGAAACTTTTTCAAGTAAGCCGTTCTCATGAGTCTTATATACATACTCTTCTCTATGATAAGTTACATTAATGAATTTCGGGTCAAATTCCATTAAAGGGTCAATACCATCATAGATAGACTGAATGTTTTTGCCTTTTAGAGGTGGTAAAATTTCAAAAGAAAACAAAGTTTCTCCCTTAGCTTTTTTTATATGTTCAATTACTTTCATTGTTCCGAAATTAGGAGCGTCAAAGATAATTCTTTAGTTGGATTTTGAGCTTGAAA
>JBLFXO010000150.1:0-8411 GCA_047609865.1 Arenicella sp. | reverse complement strand
GGATGATTTCCAACCGAAGTTTCACCTGAAAGCATCACTGCGTCAGCGCCATCCATCACTGCATTAGCAACATCATTTACCTCAGCTCTAGTCGGAGCAAAATTAATGATCATGCTTTCCATCATCTGGGTTGCAACGATCGTTGGTTTCGCTCGTTCTCTACAAGCTTTAATAATTCTTTTTTGAAGACCAGGAACCTTTTCCATAGGAACTTCAACTCCTAAATCTCCTCTCGCAATCATAACAGCATCAGTTTCATTGATGATGTTGTCTAAATCTTCTATCGCTTCTGGCTTTTCAATCTTAGCAATCACCTTAGCATGTTTCTTTTTAGAAGATATAATGTGCTTTAATTCAATAATGTCTCTGGCATTCCTAACAAAAGAAAGTCCAACCCAATCCACATCTAATTCTAATGCGAAATCCAAATCTTTCTTATCCTTTTCAGTTAAAGAAGGCATTGAGATTTTTGTGTTTGGCAAGTTCACACCCTTTTTAGAACTTAAAATTCCGCCGTGAATAATTTTTGTCACGACATTAGATTCGCCATCTGTTGAAAGCACTTCCAATTTCAACTTTCCATCATCCATTAATAAGAAGTCCCCCACGGATACATCTGACGGAAAAGTTTGATAAGTCAAATAAACTTTCTCTTTTGTGCCAATGCACTCATTCGTTGTAATTGTCAATTTCTCTCCTACTACCAGTTCAACGCCATTGTTTTCAACTTCCCCAACTCTAATCTTAGGTCCCTGCAAATCTGCAAGAATCCCAATGTTATAGCCCGTCTCTTCATTAATTTCTCTGATAATCGCAACTACTTTCGCGTGATCTTCATAAGCGCCATGTGAAAAGTTAATTCTACAAACGTTTACCCCTTGATTTATCATTTCTAGCAATACTGCTTTGTCGGCTGAAGCCGGACCTAAGGTTGCTACTATTTTTGTCTTCTTCATTTTCTTAAAAAACTAAGTTCGCTTTTGATTTTAGATCGTTTGGATCAAATACAAAGGCTGTCAATATACTGTCATTTTCTTTTAAGGAGCTTACCATTCCACTAATGTCCAAGACCAAATTATTCTTTATAATCAAGAAATAATCTATTTGATCTTTTTCTGGGACCAAACGTTGGTAATTGTTCGAGACATTTTTGATTAAATAATATTCTAAATGCTCATCCTTGTCAAAATAACTGTAAAAAGAATGAAGATGTTCTCCATCCTTTTTTTCTAAAACAGAATAATCGTCTTGCTTTTCTAGCAAGGTCCCCAAACTATTGTTTATAGCCCAACATAAGCGATAATCCGCATGACTCGAACAGAGTCCTATCAACTCAAATTCGTAATCATCTTCAAAAAGTAGCTTGTGTTTTGCCATTTTACGCTCAGGTTTGCTCTGTTTTTGAAAGAATAAAGGTATTTAATTTATCTTTAGTGAATGATTTTAAAATTGAATAATCAACAGTTTATAGATACAGATAAACCAATTGATATTTCTATCCCTATGCATGATAGGGATGACGCGGTGCTAGCTTGGTATGGTGAGCCAATTAAATTGGAACCAGTGATGACCGATAGATTTATTGGTGACGTCAATCAGGGAGGAGCTGTCAATTTTAGAAATTTATTCATGAATCCACATGTGAATGGGACTCATACAGAATGTGTAGGGCATATTTCAAAGGAGTTCTACTCAATCAATAAATGTCTTACTACTTTTCATTTTCAGGCCTTATTAATTTCGGTGGATACTGAGCAGATTAAGAACGCGGATGGCAAAGAAGACAATCTCATTACTAAAAGTGCAGTCGAAGCTGCCCTGAAGCCTTATCGGGATATAATGAGTGATGTAAAAGCTTTAGTTGTGAGAACCCTACCAAACTCTGAAAAGAAATTGAGCTTCAACTATTCAAATACGAACCCTTCATATTACACAAAAGAAGCAATAGAATTTATCAATGAATTGGAGATCGACCATCTTATGGTTGATTTGCCTTCAATTGATAGAGAAGAGGATGGCGGAGAATTGATTGGGCATCACACTTTTTGGGGCTATCCGGATGATGTTCAGTTGCATAAGACCATTACCGAATTAATTTTTATTGACTCAGTCGTTCAGGACGGGAGATATATCATGAATATTCAGATTACGGCATTAGAAAATGATGCATCACCATCAAAAGTGGTCTTGTATGATATTCAATCCTAAATTCTTTCAATAAGAATGGTGGATTTAAATGAAAATGTAGTATATTTGTGGCGTTAAATAACACATTTACTATTACGAGGGGACGTCAGTCCCCTCTTTTTGTAACTCAATGATAGATAGAAAACTTGTTCGAGAATTAGCTGAGGAGCGGATTGCTGAGCGTGATGAAATGCTGTATATAGTTGAAATTACTATCGGTGGGGCAAATCAAATTCTGATAGAATTAGATAGAGAAGAGGGTTTTGTTGCGATTGAAGATTGCATTTCTATAAGTAGAAATGTCGAACACAATCTTGACAGGGAGGAGCAAGATTTTGCTTTAGAAGTAAGTTCAGCTGGGATGACCAAGCCGTTCAGAGTTCTAAAACAATATATCAAGAATGTCGGTAGAGAAGTAAAAGTGGAAGGACATGAGCACGGTAAGTCTGTTGAAGGATTATTAAAAAGTGCTGATGAAAATGGATTCGTAATTGAAACAAAAGAGAAAAAACGAATCGAAGGCAAAAAGAAAAAAGAATGGGTGATTGAAGAGATCCCCTTTAGTTATAACGAAGTAAAAGAAACTAAATTGATTATTTCTTTCTAATTTAAATAGTGATATGAATGCGTTGGAATTAATAGAGTCGTTTTCGGAATTTAAAGAATTCAAAAACATTGACAGAGAAACTATGATGAACATCCTACAAGATGTTTTTCGTTCAATGTTGAAGAAAAAATACGGAACTGACGACCACATTGATGTAATTATCAATCCTGATAAAGGAGATGTTGAAATCTGGATTAACAGAGAAATCGTTCCTGATGGAGAAGTTGAGGATTTAAATATTGAAATTGCTTTATCTAAAGCTGTTTTAATTGAACCTGACTTTGAAGTTGGAGAAGAGGTTGCGGAAGAGGTGAAGTTGGATGATTTTGGAAGAAGAAATGTTTTGTCATTAAGACAGAATCTAATTTCTAGAATTCTTGAATTAGAAAAAGATCACATCTACAAAAAATACAAAGAGAGAATTGGAGACATCATTACTGGAGAAGTTTACCAGGTATGGAAAAGAGAAATTCTTATTTTGGATGATGAAGGCAATGAGCTTATTCTTCCAAAATCTGAACAAATCCCATCTGATTACTTCAAAAAAGGTGAATCTATTAGAGCCGTTGTTGCGAGAGTTGATTTGAGAAACAATTCTCCAATCATTATCCTTTCAAGAACTGCAACTCAATTCTTAGAAAGATTATTCGAATTAGAAGTGCCAGAAGTATTTGATGGTTTAATTACAATTAAGAAAATTGTTCGTGAGCCAGGTGAAAGAGCGAAAGTTGCTGTTGAGTCTTATGATGACAGAATTGATCCTGTAGGAGCATGTGTCGGAATGAAAGGTGCGAGAATTCACGGTATAGTTCGTGAGTTGAAGAATGAGAACATTGATGTAATTAATTACACTAATAACGATAAACTATTCATCCAAAGAGCCTTGTCTCCTGCGAAGATTACTTCTATTGAAATCAATGAAGTTGACGAAAGAGCAAATGTTTATTTAAAACCAGACCAGGTTTCATTGGCAATCGGAAAAGGTGGACACAATATCAAATTAGCCGGAAAATTAACTGGTTTTGAAATTGACGTTTACAGAGAAGGTGCTGAAGATATTGAAGATGTAGATTTAGATGAGTTTTCTGATGAAATTGAAGCATGGGTGATTACTGAACTAAAAGCAATTGGCCTTGATTCAGCGAAATCAGTTATCGAATTAGATAAAGAAGAATTATTAAAAAGAACTGACTTAGAAGAAGAAACAGTAGAAGATGTTTTGAATGTCCTCAGAGCTGAGTTCGAACAAGAGTAATCTTGCTTTTAGGGAGGTAGATTTTAGACGATACAATTAAGAATAAATGGCAGGCAAAGCAAAACGATTAAACAAAGTCGCTAAAGAGTATAATATTAGTATTTCTACTATTGTTGAATTCTTGGAGTCCAAAGGTTTTGAAATCGATTCGAAACCAAATACCAAGATAGAAGGGGAAACTCTTGCTACTCTTGATGAAGAATTTGCGGACGATAAAGAAGCAAAAGAGAACTCTAAAAACGCGAATGTTGGTGGAGAAATCAGAGAATCTTTATCTATGAAGGATGTTCCTAAGTCGACTAAGAAGAGGGGGGATGATGATGACGAAGACGAAGATGAAGACGAGGATGAAGAGATAATTATTGAAACTCTTAAGGTTGTTGAAACTGTTAAAGTTGAAGTTCCTAAAGTTGCAGCTCCTGTGGTTGTAGCTCCAGTAGTTGAAGAACCTAAAGTTGAAGAACCTAAAGCTGAAGAACCTAAAACTGAAGAAAAACCTGTCGTTGAAGAAACTAAAGTTGGAACTAAAGTTATAGGAAAGATTGATTTGGACGCAATCAACCAAAAAACGCGCCCTGATAAAGCTAAAAAACAAGATAAGGTTGTAGAGAAGAAAGTTGAGGCTAAGAAAGAAGAAGTTGTAAAGAAAGAGGAGAAGGTTGAGGAGAAGGTAGTGCCGAAAGAACCAGAAGTTAAGAAACCAGTTGTTATTGAAACAATTAAGGCTGCTTCAGGAAAATTGGCTGGACCGAAAGTGATTGGAAAAATTGTACTTCCTGTTGAGAGACCTAAGAAACCTGCAGAAGACAGAAAGAAGCGTAAGCGAATCAAGAAAGTAAGTGTTGAGAAGCAAGCGCAACAAAATAAAAGTGGGGCTTCTGGCGCGGGATCAGGTGCGCCAAGAAGAACAAATATCGGAACAGGTGGAGGAAAAGGTGGAAGAAGAGAAAAGCCTGTTGTTACTGAAAAGGAAATCCAAAAAGAAATTAAAGAAACTTTAGCACGACTTCAAGGTGGTGGTAAATCTAAAGGAGCAAAATTCAGAAGAGATAAGCGTCAAGCTGGAGCAGATAAACGTGCCGAAGAACTAGAACAAGAAGAACTTGAAAAAGGAATCTTGAAACTGACTGAATTTGTATCTGTTTCTGAGTTAGCTAGTATGATGGATGTTTCTGCAACTGAAGTTATCGGATCTTGTATGTCATTGGGGATATTTGCCTCAATTAATCAAAGATTGGATGCTGAAACTATACAATTAGTAGCTTCTGAATACGGTTTTGAAACTGAATTTATTTCAGCTGAAGTTCAGGAATCTATTATTGTCGAAGAAGACAAAGAAGAAGATTTAATTGATAGACCTCCTATTGTAACGGTAATGGGACACGTTGATCATGGTAAAACTTCATTGTTAGATTACGTACGTAAAGCAAATGTAACTGACGGAGAAGCCGGAGGTATCACTCAGCACATTGGTGCTTATTCTGTGATGACTGACAGTGGGAAAACAGTAACATTCTTAGATACACCTGGTCACGAAGCCTTTACAGCAATGAGAGCGCGTGGTGCCCAGGTAACAGATATCGCTATAATAATTGTAGCAGCGGATGATGATGTGATGCCTCAAACGAAAGAAGCAATATCTCATGCTCAGGCTGCAGGAGTACCTATGGTGTTCGCAATTAATAAGATTGATAAACCTGGAGCTAACGCAGATAAAATTAAAGAACAGCTGTCTACAATGAATATCCTTGTAGAGGATTGGGGAGGTAAATTCCAATCAGCTGATATCTCGGCTAAAAAAGGTGAGAATATTGAAGCACTTTTAGAAAAGGTATTGCTTGAGGCAGAAATGCTAGAATTAAAAGCAAATCCAGATAAAAATGCTATCGGAACAATTGTTGAAGCTTCTTTGGATAAAGGAAGAGGTTATGTTACAACGATATTAGTTTCTTCTGGAACTCTTAGAGTAGGTGACTTTATAATTGCCGGTCAACATTACGGTAAAGTTAAGGCAATGCATAATGAGCATGGTCAAGAAGTTGAAGAAGCAGGACCATCTGCTCCGGTATCTATATTAGGATTTAATGGCGCGCCTTCAGCAGGTGATAGATTTAATGTATTAACTGACGAGAAAGAAGCGAAACAAATCGCATCTAAACGTGAGCAATTACACAGAGAGCAAGGTTTAAGAACTCAGAAACATATTACGTTAGACGAGATCGGAAGACGTATCGCTATTGGAGATTTCCAAGAATTAAACATTATTGTTAAAGGTGATGTTGATGGATCTATCGAAGCACTTTCTGATTCATTATTGAAACTGTCTACTGAGAAGATTCAAATAAATATTATACATAAAGGTGTTGGTGCAATTTCTGAGACTGATGTTACATTAGCATCTGCATCTGATGCAATTATTGTTGGATTCCAGGTGAGGCCTTCTGCAATGGCAAGAAAGTTAGCTGAGAAAGAAGAGATTGATTTACGTCTTTACTCTATCATCTATCAAGCAATTGACGAAATTAAAGCAGCAATGCTCGGAATGCTTGCACCAGAATTCAAAGAAGAAATTCTTGGAACAGCTGAGATTAGAGAGACATTCAAAATCACGAAAGTTGGTACTATTGCAGGTTGCTTCGTAACTGAAGGTAAAATCCTCAGAAACGCTAACTGTAGAATTATTAGAGACGGAGTTGTTGTTTACACTGGAGCACTTGGGTCATTGAAACGATTCAAAGATGATGTGAAAGAAGTGAAACACGGATACGAATGTGGACTTAACATTGACAAATTCAACGATATTAAAGAAGGAGATGTTGTAGAGAGTTGGCATGAAATTGAAGTAAAAAGCAAGCTGTAAAAGATAAATATTGAACATTCAATCAAAAAGCCTGAGCATTAGCTCGGGCTTTTTTTGTTTATAATGTCTCGTCCTGAAATAAGTTGACACAATTTCAACTTATTATGCAACATTCAAGTAAACGCGAAGTTCGCTGGAGTCAAAAAGATTATACTTTAGGCTTTAAACTAGCAGTCGTTTCTTCAGTAGAAGAGGGCGACATGACCTATAAACAGGCTCAAAAGACTTATGGGATCCAGGGTCGTTCAACTGTTTTGGTTTGGTTAAGAAAACATGGTATCTTAGACTGGAGTAAACCATCAATCCATTTTATGGCACATCCAAACCGATCCGAAACACCCGCTCAGAAGATAAAACGATTAGAGAAGACTCTTGCAGATGAGCAACTCAGAAATAAGATTCTTAACAAGATGATTGATATTTCTGATCAGCAATATGGCACTTCGATAAGAAAAAAGTTTTCATCCGAACAATCCAAGAAGTCAGACAAGAAAGCAAAGTGAGTTTATCACTTTGTTGTCGGTTGTTTGGGGTGAGTAGACAATCTGTCTATCAAACTAGTATTAGAATTGAGAAAAGGCAGCAAGAGTTGTTGTTAGTGAAACCGCTAGTTTTAAAGGTCAGGATGCAAATGCCAAGAATTGGAACCAGAAAGCTGTACTTTATACTTAAACAAGAGTTAGAAAATCTCGGTATAAAAATAGGCCGAGATGCTTTGTTTTCTTATTTGCGATCAGAGAATTTATTAGTTAAACCAAAGAAAAACTACACTAAAACAACCCATTCAAAACATTGGCTGAGAAAATATCCGAACTTAATGCAAGGAGCTCCTCTAAATAGACCAGAACAAGCTTATGTAAGCGACATAACTTATATAAAAAGTAGAGAGCGGACACATTACCTATCTCTGGTTACTGATGCATTTAGTCGAAAAATAGTAGGATACAAGCTCAGTGATGATATGAATGCCGAAAATGTTGTTCAAGCTTTAAGAATGGCTTTAAAGTCTAGGAAAACAAATAAACCTTTAATACATCATTCAGACCGCGGCCTTCAATATTGCTCAGGTGTTTACCAAAAGGAATTAAAGTTAAATAATATCACACCATCAATGACTGATGGGTATGATTGTTATCAAAATGCCTTAGCAGAAAGAATAAACGGAATCTTGAAAGGAGAGTTCTTAATAAACAAATGCAATAATGGTGATGAATTAAATCAACTGATAAATGAGTCAATCAAAACTTATAATAATAAAAGACCACATTTAAGTTTAAATATGAAAACGCCTAACTTTGTACACAAAAAAACCAGAGAAGCTAGCTTCTCTGGTTAATTATTATTTATTTTAAAACTGTCAATCTATTTTAGGACGACTCAATAATTTGACCTCCGGTAGACAGGTCTCTCTGGAACCACGAACCACGAACCACGAACAGTCCGGCGCAGCCAGGACACACGAACCACGAAACCATTTGTCATCCAGCCATAAACCAAAAAAA
>JBLFXO010000149.1:0-8435 GCA_047609865.1 Arenicella sp. | reverse complement strand
CACACCCATAATATGTTTTTCAACCAAGGCTTCATTCTGAATAATGTTTAGCAATTGCATCAACTACGGTATCGATATCACCAGCACCTAAAATACAAACAACCTCATGCTCAGATTGTGATAAGTCATGAACAATGGTTGAAAGAGAAGACAATTGTTTATCATACATATTGATCTCTTCAAGAAGTACATCAGATGTTATTCCTTCAATTGGTTCTTCTCTTGCTGGATAAATTGGTAAGAGATAAAGTTCATCTGCAAGTGCGAGACTAACAGCAAAATCATCCATAAAATCTCTTGTTCTTGAAAACAGGTGAGGCTGGAACACAGCAGTAATTTTCTTTTGTGGATAGAGTTTTTTGACTGACCTTAAGAATGCATCAATCTCGGTTGGATGATGCGCATAGTCATCAATTACAACAATTTTTTCAGTTCTAACTTTAAAGTCAAACCTTCTCTTAACTCCTTTGAATGTTTTGAATCCTTCACGAATATTTTCTTCGGCAATTCCTAACTCAAAGCAAAGTGCAAATACGGCAGTTGCATTTTCGGCATTGTGCTGTCCTGGTAAGCCGAATTCAATGTTTCTGAAAATCTTAGAGTGAGAAATGATATCAAAAAAGAATTTTCCATCTGTATATCTTAATGCATGTAATCTCCAGTCAGGTCGGTCGTCAACACCATAGGTATTAATTCTCAATGAAGTTGAAATATCAAAGCCTGATAAATCAATTTTTGAATTAATCATCAACACTCCGTATGCTTTAGATAGGTTGATAAAATCATTGAAAGATTTTTTCAACTGATCGCCGTCCCCATAAATATCTAAATGGTCGGCATCTATTGAAGTGATGATAGAATAGTTTGGTTGTAGCTCTAAAAATGATCTATCAAATTCATCAGCCTCCACCACTACTCTCGTAGATTCTGGATTGATAATGCAATTTGAATTATAGTTAGAAGCGATTCCACCAATAAAGGCATTCACTTTCTTATCAGTACAATTTAATACATGTGCTAAAATGGTAGAAGTTGTTGTCTTTCCGTGTGTCCCTGCAACAGCAAAGGTTTCAAATTCATCTGAAATAATCCCTAAGGCTTTCGCTCTTTTGATAAGGGTATAATCGTACTCTTGAAACGCCAGAAGCTCTTTCATTTCTGACGGAATAGCAGGCGTATAAATAATTAAGCTATCAAACCTTCCAAACTCATCTACAACAGCCTTTCCTCTATCTTCATAATGAACGGTGATTCCCTCTTCAACCAACTGTTTAGTTAGCACCGTCTCCGTTTTATCATAACCAGAAACCTCTTTGCCTTGAGATTGAAAGTATCTTGCCAAGGCAGACATTCCTATCCCTCCAACTCCTATAAAATAGACTTTATTTATCTGATTAAAATTCATGTCCTTGCTTCACAAGAGTTATGAGTTATAAATTATGAGGGATGAGCGAACCCATCTTATAACTTATCACTTTTAACTCATCATTTATTAATTATTTTTTCAATTTCTATTAGTATTCTGTCAGGTGCATCTGCTATGCCTAACTTCAATATGTTTTCTGAGAGCGATTTGCATTGCTCTTCATTTTCTAACACTTCAATAATCTTATTCACTATTGATTCTCTTGATTCCACATCTTTTACTAAGATTGCCGCATCTTCATTAACCAAGGCCATAGCATTCTTTGTTTGATGATCTTCTGACACGTTTGGTGAAGGCACCAATATTACTGGTTTTCCTATCAAACAAACTTCAGATACTGACATTGCTCCAGCTCTAGAAACAATAATATCAGCGGCAGCATATGCCAAATCCATCTTATAGACAAAGTCAGACAAATAGACGTTGGGACTGTTTAATTCTTCAACAAATGGTTTTAGGTTTTGCAGGTATCCTTTTCCACATTGCCAAATCACTTGAATATCTTTCTCTATCAGCTCCTTAACATGCAGCTTCAAGCTCTCATTCAATGTTCTAGCACCTAAACTTCCACCAATAATTAACACTGTTTTTTTATCTTCTTTTAATCCAAAATATTGAAATGCTTCTGTTCTTTTTCCCTCAATCTGAACAACCTCAGACCTGACAGGATTTCCTGTTTTTACAATTTTATTTTTGTCGAAAAAGCGCTCTAAATTGTCATATGCAACACAGATAGTTTTCGCCTTTTTACCTAATATTTTATTCGTGATTCCAGGATATGAATTTTGTTCTTGAACTAGAGTTGGCACTTTTTTCTTTGCAGCTACTCTAACGACTGCAGCACTCGCATATCCGCCAACACCAATCGCGATATCTGGCTTAAAACTTTTGACGATCTTTTTAGATCTCATTAAACTTTGAATCAACTTGAATGGAACTGCAAAGTTTTTCAAAGTCAATTTTCGTTGAAGCCCTCTAATGGGTAATCCAACAATTTTATAACCTGCCTTCGGAACTTTTTCCATTTCCATTTTGCCTTCAGCTCCTACAAACAGAATCTCACAATCAGGATACTTCTCCTTAATTTTATTTGCAATAGCAATGGCGGGAAAGATATGTCCTCCAGTTCCACCTCCTGATATGATAACTTTATGCAATGGCATCTTCTAAATCTTCTTTAATTTCGTTTTTACCAGAGTCAGATTTTGACTTCTTATCTTCTTTCGATTGTTCTCTACTTACCCCTAACACTATTCCAAACGCAATACACGTAAACCAAGCAGAGGTCCCTCCCATACTTAACAATGGCATATTTTGACCAGTAACTGGCATCAAACCTGTACTCACCATCATATTCACCATTACCTGTGACATCATCATTATTCCAATCCCAATCACCATATAAGTGGAGAAGGTACTCTCGGCTCCCAAACCTGTTTTTATAAACCTAAAAAAGAGCCACATATAGAGCATTATGACGACAACTGCCATCAGTATCCCTCCTTCTTCAATCAATGCTGCGAAATAGAAATCGGCATAAGCTTCAGGAATGTAATGTTTCAAAACACCGTTACCTGGCCCTCTTGGAATCGCGCCATTCTTGATGGCTGCCAAAGCATTATTGGCTTGCATATTTTCCATAGGATCTACCTCTCCCTTATCTTGAAACATTGCAGCGATTCTATTTCGCCAAGTCTCAACCCTTGGCAAAGCCTCAGGAGCAACACTTGATATCAATAATAAAAGAGAAAACAATCCTGCCACTGCTAAACCAGAAAAGCCAATCCATTTCCAAGGAAATTTTGCAATGATCAACATCACCAAAGCAATCACTCCCACCAGTACTGCGGTAGAAAGGTTTGATGGTAAAATGAGAAACATTGTAATTCCGACAGGTAACAGAATATGCTTAAAAACAGTTGCAAAATCGCCAAATTCACCTTTACGTTTTGAAAGCTGCCTTGCCAAATAAATGATTAGTGCGAGCTTTGCAAGATCAGATGTCTGAAAAGAAAAAGGAACGAAAGGAATCTTCAACCAGCGATCTGCACCATTCACACTCTCCCCCATAAACATGGTCATCACCAATAAGCCAATCGCCACATAGAGGAGAATCTTCGAAAGTTTAGAGAAAATTTTAGAAGGTATTCGGTGGATAACGTACATGAGTCCAAATCCTAATATCAAAAGGAATAAATGCTTAAAAAAGAGATAGGAATAGCTCATCCCTTTCACCTTAACTAAGATGGGAATAAAACTAAAAACAGACACTACAGAAAGGATACCCAGCAAAAATGCCAGGACCCAAATGTTACGGTCTCCCCCTAAATATTTAAACAGCTTATCCAAAAGAAATCAGAATTAAAGTGCTCTAACTGCTGATTTAAATTGTACTCCTCTGTCTTCGTAGTTTTCGAATAAATCAAAAGATGCACAAGCCGGAGATAAAAGAACAGCATGCTCTTTTTTCGCTAATTGATAACTAAGAGCTACTGCTTCTAATGCAGTTGTAGCTTCAGCAATCACGTCAACTCTCCCTGAAAATGCTTCTTTGATTTTCTCATTATCTTTTCCAAGGCAGATAACAGCAACAACTTTGTCGCTTACTAGTTCTAGTAAAGAATCGTAATCATTTCCTTTATCTACTCCGCCAACAATCCATACAGTTGGTTTATCCATGCTTTCTAAGGCATACCAAGTTGAATTAACGTTCGTAGCTTTTGAGTCATTTATGAATTCAATTCCGTTGACTTTTGCCACAAACTCTAATCTGTGCTCAACGTTTTTGAAATCAGAAAGACTTTCTCTGATAGACTCATTGCGAATCTGTAAAATTTTGGACGTAATACCTGACGCCAAAGAGTTTTGAGCATTATGCTTTCCCTTGAGGGATAAATCGTGAATCGACATAGAAAATTCTGGTTTAGTGTCTGCTGGGTTGTTAACAGCAGATAGGTTTATATTGATTTGTTTGTTGTTTGCGTATCCAACCATTCCTTCAACTTTTTTAATTGAGAATGGCGCCATCTGAGCTTTGATGTCTCTTTTGGCTATTTCTTCGACAATGATTGGGTCATCCGCATTGTAGATGAACCAATCGTTTTCGGTAAGGTTTTGGGTGATTCTAAACTTTGAATCCGTATAATTTTGCATCTCGTAATTGTACCTATCGAGATGATCAGGCGTGATATTTAAAAGGATGGCGATATCAGTTTTGAAATCAAACATTCCGTCTAACTGAAATGAGCTTAACTCAACTACATAATATCCCGGCTTATCTTCCACTACTTGTCTTGCCAATGATTCACCTACATTTCCCGCCATGGCAACTTCTAAACCTGCCTTTTTAAGAATATGATTGATCCACATTGTAGTGGTCGTTTTTCCATTACTACCCGTAATGCAAATCATCTTTTTAGAAGTAAATCTGCCCGCATATTCTATTTCAGATATAACAGGGATATCTTTAATTAAAGCATCCTGCACTAATTGAACTGTATCAGGAATACCAGGCGACTTAATGATCAAGTCAGCTTCTAAAACTCTTTCAACAGAATGCGTTTCAGACTCAAATTCAATTTGATTTTCTTCCAGCTCTTTTTGGTAAGAAGCTTTGATTTTCCCTTTGTCAGACACAAAAACAACATTACCCTTAGCTTTTGCTAATAGCGCAGCTCCGACACCGCTTTCGCCGGCTCCTAGAATTACGATATTTTGGTTTGTTGTTGTCATGTTGTTTTAGTTCGGGCTTCGGCACTTCGAGAGCCTCAGTGACCTGCGCTTTTTGCTACCTTAGTTTTAGAGTTACAATGGTGATTACTGCCAGTATTACTCCGACAATCCAGAAGCGAGAAACGATTTTTGCTTCATGCATTCCTTTTTTCTGAAAGTGGTGATGTAATGGAGCCATAAGGAAGATTCTCTTTCCTTCTCCTGTTCTTTTCTTAGTGTATTTGAACCATCCAACCTGAAGCATCACTGACACATTCTCGATTAAGAAAACCCCACATAAAACAGGAATCAAAAGTTCTTTTCTAATGATGATGGCGAACGTTGCTATGATTCCGCCAATTGCTAATGAACCGGTATCTCCCATAAACACTTTTGCTGGATATGAGTTATGCCACAGGAACCCTATACAGGCCCCCATGAACGCCGATATGAAAATCACCAGCTCAGATGAGTATGGGATGTACATGACCCCGAGATAATCTGCAAATTCAATGTGACCAGAGACGTAAGCAAAAATGGCGAGGGCAATTCCGATAATAGCGGATGTCCCGGTGGCCAAGCCATCTAAACCATCTGTCATGTTCGCTCCATTTGAAACTGCAGTAACAATGATGATCACGACAGGAATAAATAATAACCAGCCATAACTCTTATTATCATCACCAATCAACCAATTGTAGTTGAACTCATTCCCTTTAACAAACGGGATCGTAGTCGTCATGTCCTTCTTCATGACATACTTTGTTCCTTCAGGTACGATTTGATGCTTATCAGTCACATCCTCTTGAATAGAAGAGATTTCAGTATCTATTGGTACATTCTCATGCACCTGAACATCTGGATGGAAATAAAGAACAGATCCAATTAAAGCACCTACGGCAACTTGACCAACAATCTTAAATCTACCAGCTAAACCTTCTTTGTTCTTTTTAAACACCTTAATGTAATCATCAATGAAGCCAATCAAACCAAACAAGATGGTTGATGTAATCATCAATAAGACATAGATGTTATCTAGCTTTGCGAACAATAAAGTTGGAATCAAAATAGAAGCCAAGATGATAAGTCCACCCATTGTTGGCGTTCCTTCTTTTTCTTTTTGCCCCTCAAGACCAAGGTCACGGACTGTTTCACCTACTTGTTGTTTTCTAAGTAGATTGATTAATCTGTTACCGAATGTCAATGATATAAGTAATGACGTGATGATAGCAAAGGCTGCTCTAAAAGAGATGTAATCCATTACACCTGCTCCTGGCATTCCTAACTCATCTAGATATTGAAACAAATAGTACAACATTATTTATTCAGGTTTTTAAGGGTTTGTTTAAGGGTCTCCAAGTCGTCAAAAGGAAATCTCTCTCCTTTTATTTCTTGGTATTTTTCATGACCTTTTCCGGCCACTAATACAATATCTCCAGCTTCAGCTAAAGTGCAAGCCACTTTTATCGCCTCTTCTCTTGAGGTGATAGCCATTGTTCTTGCAGATTTATCAGCAGGAACTCCAGCCTTCATTTCGGTAATAATGGTATCAGGATCTTCGCTTCTTGGATTGTCAGAAGTCAGAATCACCTTATCAGAAAACTCCGCAGCTATTGCCGCCATCAAAGGTCTTTTTGTTTTATCTCTATCTCCTCCGCAACCAACAACCGTAAGCACTTGTTCATTTCTTGTTCTAACAGATTGGATTGTAGAAAGGACATTCTTTAAGGCATCTGGCGTGTGTGCATAATCCACAATAGCAATGATGTTGTGCTCAGATTTCATGTATTCAAACCTGCCTTCAACTGATTTCAATTTGCTGATCGCAGTCAAAATCTCTACCTCATCTAATTTGAGTTCAGAAGCTATTGCGAAAACTGTCAGAATATTATATGCATTGAAACCACCAATTAAATTTGTCCAAACATCTTGATTATTAATATTCAATACCAAACCTGAAAATGAGCTTTCTAGAACTTTCGCTTTGTAATCAGCAATTGTTTTTAGAGCCAAAGTTTTCACTTTAGCCTTTGTATTCTGAACCATCACTCCACCGTTGGCGTCATCAATATTAGTAATGGCAATAGCGTCTGAAGAGAGATCATCAAAGAACTTCTTCTTTGCTTGGATATACTCTTTGAACGTATTATGATAATCTAAATGATCGTGTGTAATATTTGAGAAGACCGCGATATCAAAATCAAGTCCTGCTATTCTATTTTGGTGGATAGCGTGAGAACTAACCTCCATGAAGCAAAACTCACATCCTGCATCCACCATATCTCTCAATAAGGCATTTAATGCAATTGGATTTGGAGTTGTATGTGTTGCAGGAATCTCTTCTTTCTCAATCTTGTTTACTACAGTAGAAATAAGACCAGCAGAATAACCTAAGTTCAACACTAAGTCATGCAACAAAGTCGTTGTCGTTGTCTTTCCGTTAGTTCCGGTAATTCCTACCAACTTCAATTCCTTTGAAGGATTACCGAAATAATTAGAAGCAACCAGCCCTAAGGCTTCATGCGAATCTTTCACTTGAATGTAAGTGATTCCAGCTTGGATATTCTCTGGCAAATCTTCACACAATATCGCAAGTGCTCCAGACTGCAGAGCACCTTCAATAAAAAGGTGACCATCAGCTTTCAGTCCTTTGGTTGCCACAAAAAGACAAGAATCTACCACCTCTCTAGAATCAAAAACGACCTCAGAAATGTCAATATTCGTAGAACCATGCGTCTCAAGCATTCCCACTTTGTACAATATGTCTTGTAGGTTCTTCACTATTTCAGCACTAATTTTATTTGTGTTCCTTTAATCAATTCGTCACCTGGATTTTGCGATTGTGAAACCACAGTTCCATGCCCTTCAATCTTGACTCTCAGCTTGTAGGTCTCTAGTAGATATACAGCATCATTCAGAGGCATTCCTTTGACATTTGGAACCACATTTCTTGAGACATTTCTTCGTTGAATTGACACGCGATCAGCTGCGGTCAAGGCTACCGCATACTGCGAACCTTGCGTAATGTCTTGAAACTTCACTCTTGTTTTTTCTAAGGCTAATTTTGTATCAGAAGAATTACCATACATTACTCGTGGCGCAGTTGCAATCAAAGGACTCTCAGTAAGGTCATCATGATACTCAGGCGAAGAAGCGTAAACCTTATCAGCAATTGCCGTGAAAACAGTGCCTGAAACCTGGGCGCCATAAATTTCTTTAGTTGGACCTGCGATATTTACGATTAAAGAATACTTAGGATCATCAGCAGGGAAGTAACCCACGAATGAAGCCTGGTAAT
>JBLFXO010000148.1:0-8451 GCA_047609865.1 Arenicella sp. | reverse complement strand
CTGTTTCACCAATTGATTGTGTGGCTCCTAACATTACTGAATATTCACCTAAGAGGGTATCCCCCGTTTCTTCGGCCAATTCTTCATTTGCTTCTAAAACATAACGTTCAGATTCTAATAGCCACTTTTTAGTCACTTCTTTTCCCGTCCCCTGCTCAAAGGCAACTTCTAAAAGAATTCTGTCTGGTTTGATTTCAGGAAAGAAGGTGAAATTGATAAGCCCGGAGAAACTAAAGGCCAGAACGAATACTACAAATAACAAAGGAAGAAGTACATATGCTCTGTACCTAGCGACAACAAATGCGAGCACATCCATAAAAATTTTGTCCTTCAAATACTCTGTCGCTTGAGTAATTCTTGAACGAATCTTAAATCTCTTGGTACCTTTCTTGGCTTTTGAAAGCACTTTCGCACTCGCCAGGTGAACTGGAAGGATGATGAAAGCTTCAATTAAAGAGAAAGCTAAAGCAATTATCACTACAATTGGCATTTCTCTCATCATCTCCATCTTCTCTACAAAGAGTAAGATTGAAAAGGCAGCAATAGTAGTTAATACAGATGTGAATACAGAAGGCATTACTTCCATTGAGCCATCCAAAGCAGCTCTGAACGGGTTCTTTCCTTTTTCGAAATGAGAATAGATGTTTTCAGCAATTACAATCCCATCATCCACCAAAATCCCAACAACTAATATCATCCCGAAAAGAGAAATCATATTTATTGTAAGGCCCAGTTGCACTGCAATAATGAACATCCCTAAAAATGAGAATGGTATTCCGAAGGCAACCCAAAGTGATAATCTTGTACTCAAGAATAGACCAAGCATTAATAGAACCAGCATCAAACCAACGATTCCGTTATTGGTTAACAGATTTATTCTGTCTTGTAATGATGCTGCAAACTCATACTCCAAGTTCAGAGTTGCAGGATGATTGGCTTCATTGTACTCTTTGATGTACTCTTTGACATATACCGTGATTTCACCTAAATCTTGGTCTGGTGTCTTTTTAATGTCAATTGAAATAGCAGGATTGCTATTCGAAAATACTTCAAAGGAATTCTCAGAGAATTTGAGCTCAGCATCTGCTACATCTCCAATCGTGATCTTATCTCCCATTGGAGTTGTCCGCACCACTATCTCTTCAATCTCTTTAGGGTCTGTCGTTCTCTCACGAGACCTTATGATTAGTTCCTCTTCACTATTTCTAAGAATCCCTCCTGTCAAGTCTTGATTGTTTCTTTGAATAGCCAAGGATATTTCGTCAATTAACATCCCATACTTCAAGAGATCATTCTCTCTAACATTTACTACCAGCTCTAATTCAGGGAACCCTCTTAAGTCAATGATGGAAATCAATCCAGATGCATAAAGATCATTTTCAATTTTATCTGCTTCTTCTTTTAAGACCCATAAATCTGAGTTTCCGCCAAGACCGACTGTAGCCACCATCTCTGACATGGGGTTTGATTTCAGTCTATTAACAATAGGTTTTTCGGCTCCTTGAGGAAATGAGTTAATACTACCTACAGCATTCTCAACATCTTTGTACACCGCATCCATGTCGGCGTTTTCATAACCTTTAACCTTAATGGTTGCTACATTTTCAGAAGAAGTGGAGGTTATAATTTCTACCCCGTCAATTCCTCTTAAGGCTTGTTCTATCTTAATAGTCACGCCCTCTTCCATCTCATCAGGAGATGCGCCAGGATAAGCAACATTTACAATAACAGTTTTCGGATCTAGCTCAGGAAAGAAAGAACGGTTCATGTTCATCAAACTGAACACACCAAACAATACCGTTACAACAATAATGGCATTTGCCCAGATGGGCTGTTTTATGAAGAATTTGACTAAACCTCTCATCTTACTTTAGTAGAACTTCATATTTAGAAGAATCTGAATAGTTGGATACTTCTTGAATTATGATCACTTCTTTATTTTTCAAACCTCTCACAAAAACGCCTTGATCATTTTCATTCAATATTTCAATTGTCGTAGGATTTAATGTGGAGTCCGATTTTGAATAAACGTAAACTTGATTGTCATTGATTGCAGATGAAGGGATTCTACATCCTACATAATCTCCTTGCTTGTCTATCTCTACTTTGATGTATTCTCCCTCAATAAATTGCTCACCTTCAGCAGCAATGGGTTTTATAAAAACGTCAACAGATTGTGTGTTCTTATTAATGACTTCAGATATTCTTACTACCTCTCCTTCTCCCTTCAACTGTCCACTTGTGGTGTAAATATTTGCATGTGTTCCGACATTAAGATTATCTAACTGACTCACTGGAATAGAAACTGCTAGTTCAAAGTCGCCAGTGGCAACTAAAGTTAAAACTCTCGTTCCTGGGTTAATTACAGAGTGAGCATTGACAAATGCAGCAGTCACAACCCCATTAAATGGTGCCCGAACATTATACTTCTTGAGCTGCTCTTCAAGACTTTTAATCGCAAAATACTCTGTCAATACATTTCTTGTTGAAATAAATATCTTTTCCTTCGGGCTTTTCCATGATGGCAGCTGTGGAATTGGCTCATTCAATTTAATATCATTTATATAGTCGTTCCATTTAATAAACTCAAATGGGAAGTCAACTTTAATGTCTGGAAGCATGTTTGCTATGATATTAATGAAACCACTTTTTCTCGATCTCACATTCAATCTTGCCTCTATATCACTAATCCTAAAAATCAGTTCTCCTTGCCTAAACTTGATACCAGGTTTTAATTCTTTTCCTCCTTTTATGAGTTTCCCTTGAACTTCAGAAGAAATATCTACACTTTGAAACGAAGAGACCGTTCCAAATGATTCAACCTTAAAATGTTCTGTTCCATTTTGCACAGCCTGTGCTTTCAAGGTCTGAACAAATACAACTTCGGGCTCGTTGTCTTCATCTGATTCACTACCGTTGAAGTTTAGGGTCATAAAAACTCCCACGTTAATTAAAACGAAAATGGCAATTATTATAATGTGTCTTAATTTCATTTAGAATATTTCAAGTATGTAAAGATATCAATTGACTTCCTTTTGGCAAAGGTGACAGACCAATTTTCAATAAAGACATCTATTATATGGGTAAATCCTCTTAATAAATCAATCAACGAGCTAAAAATCAGATTACATTCTGACAGAAATCATGAAATAAGCTACTGTATTCTTATACTTTTGCCGAAAATAGTATTTGCGATTTCCGCAAGTCAATTATTAGCCCTGTGAAATTCAATTCTAGTATGGCGTATATCATCCCTAGATTTGTATGAAACAAAAATGCAAATAACATGAAAACAAAAAAGATTTTATTAAACGTATTGATGCTTTTCCTAGGAACATCAGCTATAGCACAAAGTGCCGCAGTTTCAGAACTGAGTACAAGTGGTGTAGGATTAACCCCAGAATTGGCGGGCAAATTAACACGAATTGAGTTAGTGAAAACTCAAAAATATACAGTCCTTGATCAATTTGACATGGCCTCTGAACTATCAGGAAAAGGAAATTTCAATGATTGCTATGGTAAAAATTGCCTAATTGATTTAGGTAAGGCACTTCAAGTAGATTATATGCTTTCTGGAAGTATTGATGCATTCGGAAACAAAATAGTCGTCAACCTAAAATTAGTTGATGTTGCTGGAAAACAAATACAGAAGACGACTTCAAATGAATTCCAGAATCAGCCTGAAGAAGTTTCTAGGATGATTGAAATCACTCTTCTAGAACTTCTTGGTTTACCCTATGATGAAATCACTAAAAAGGGTCTTACCTTTAATAATGGAGTTATTACTCCAACAAATATTGGTAGAATTAATAATTCAGGTCCACGATTCGGTGTTGCAGTAGTCGGAGGAGGTCTAGCTGATTTCTTTACTAGAGAAGCAATTGACGGAGGTTTAGACATACAACCTGTAATGACAAATATTGGTTACCAAATGGAGGTTCAATATATAGGTACTGATAACTTCTCAGCTCTTTTTGAGGTGATTCCGAATATCGGTGGAATGGAACAAGGACAGTTTGTTCCTACTTTGAGTTTATTGAATGGATTTAGATTCGGTCAATCAGGCTGGGAATTTGCTTTTGGACCTAGTTTTGGAGCAAGAAAAATAGTTTCTGGTTATGACAATGCTGAAGATGGCATTTTCTACACTGAAGATGAATGGTTCAGTAAGGATTATGAGGAATGGATAGAGGTGCCTGGCAATTTAGATTCAGATGGAAACTGGGTTAATCCTTACATAGCTCCAAGCAAGGACATTTACACAAAACGAATGGATACGCGAGGTGATCTTGAATTCAATGTGAATTGGCTAATGGGAGTAGGTAGAACATTCAAATCAGGAGCATTAAACATCCCTGTGAATATTTACTATTCTGGAAATAATTTCGGTGGTGTTATAGGAGCTAGTGTTGGTTTCAACGTTGCAAGAAGTACGAAAAAAATTAATCAAAAAACATATTAATTAATTGAATTTAATTAGATAAAAATATTCGTTATGAAAACTTTAAAATCAATATTCACACTAATGGTTCTCTTATTTGCGAGCCATTCAATGGCACAGTCCGCGGCTGTTGCATCTATCCAAACATTCAAAATTTACGCCCATTCTTCAACTGCTTCAAAGTTAGTTTCAATGGAGTTGATAAAACTGAACAAGTACACGGTACTTGACCATTTTGATACTCAAGAGGTGCCAGATGTAGCCAAATATGATAGCTGTTTTGCAAAACAATGTCTAATCGAATATGGTCAGGCGCTAGAAACAGATTACATTTTCTCGGGATCAATAGAGAAACTCTCCGGGAAAATTATCATTACAATTAAGATGATAGATGTTAAGAACAAATCTGTTCAAAAGACAATGAGCGAGCAGTTCAGTGATAACGAATCTGAATTACAAAGAATGATTAGAGTTACGCTTCAAAAAATGCACGGTATTGAGCCCGACCCAGAATTATATAGACAACTAAAGTTTAACGAAGAAGTAATTACTTCTAAAAACACAGGACGTATAAACAATTCAGGTCCAAGAATGGGTGTCGCTTATTCGCACGGATCAATTGAAGAATTCTTGACTCGTTCTGAAAACAGAGGGGGACTTGATATTGCTCCAGTTTTTTCAAATATTGGATTTCAATTTGAAGCTCAATATGTTGGAACAGAAAACTTCTCTGCAATCTTCGAATTTATACCAAGTTTAAATGCTTTAGAGCAGGGTAAATTCTTACCAAGTTTCGCTATTCTGAACGGCTTCAGATTTGGTAAACAAGGTTGGGAGTTCGCTTTTGGACCAAATTTCGGATTTACTAAAAGATCTGACGGATTTTTTGACCATGACGGAATCTATGATTCATCACCAGGTGGATACGGTAAATATTGGTCTCGTCAAGATTTACAAAGTGCGGGATTTGACTATTCTGACTCAGCTATTAAAGAAAATGGATATTTGTACACCCCGACATCTGATTTAAGAGGAGATCTTAAGTTAAGCACGAGATGGCTTATGGCATTTGGAAGGACTTTCAGTTCAGGTGCATTGAATATTCCAGTCAACGTATTTTACTCTTCTGTGAAAAAAGGTGGAATGATGGGAGTGAGTGTTGGTTTCAACATCATTAGATCTAAGAAGACACTGAATTAGCAAACAAAGCCCAAGTTTTTGTTTTACATGTGAGGAGGGTCACGGATTTATCCGTGGCCCTCTTTTTTTGTACCTTTAAGCAAAACTAGTTTGATGAAAACAATTTTATTCCTATTCGCCTCCTTAATTGCAATTTCTAACATTGCACAGGAACCTTTTGAAAGTAATCAAACTTATACTTACGATCAACTTCAATTAGCGTACAAAGCATTGACTGTGAAATACCCAGGACAATGTAAAATGACCCAATTTGGCAAGTCGGATTACGGAAAAAACATTCAGCTTTTCACAATTTCTAAAACCGGTTCTTTTAGGCCAGACCAATTCAAAAACAAGACTGTATTGCTTATTAATAATGCGATTCACCCAGGAGAGCCTTGTGGTGTTGATGCATGTGTTAAATTGTCAAAGGATCTGCTAGCAAACCAGAGTTCATTACCTGAAAACGTAGTAATCGGAATCATCCCAATGTACAACGTGGGAGGAGCGCACAACAGAACGTGCTGCAGCAGAGCGAATCAAAATGGCCCAGAAGAATATGGCTTCAGAGGAAACGCAAAAAACCTCGACCTGAATCGAGATTTCATCAAGTGCGACTCCAAGAACACACAGACATTTTATAAAATTTTCCATTTCCTAAACCCACATATATTCGTTGACACCCATACTAGTGATGGAGCAGATTACCAACACACCATGACCCTCATCACAAGCCAAACAGATAAAATGCATCCTTATCTTAAGAAATTCACAGAGTCAGAATTGAATCCGCATTTGTACAGTAAAATGAGTGATTCTGGATATGAGATGGTACCTTACGTTCACTCTATGAAAAGAACACCTGAGGATGGAATCAAGGATTATCTTGAAACTCCAAGGTATTCTACAGGATACACGAACCTATTCAATACTATTAGCTATGTCACAGAAGCCCATATGTTAAAAACATATGAAGAAAGAGTAAAGTCAACCTACGAATTTTTGGATATCATGATAAAATACATGGGTGAAAATTCAGATGAAATAAAGGATCTTAAAAGAAAGGCAGATTATAATGTTGGTCAAAATGAATACTATGACTTAAACTGGAAATTGGACACTTCAAAATGGGATGAAATTGACTTCAAAGGATACGCAGCTGAATACAAAAAGAGTGAAGTGACAGGATTAGATAGACTATTCTACAATCACAATAAGAAATGGGAGTCCAAAATAAAGTACTACAATCGTTTTCAAGTAACAGATTCTGTTCTACGACCGGAATATTATGTAATTCCTCAAGCTTGGAAGGATGTTGTTGCTCGGTTACAAATGAATGGCGTTGGAGTTTATAGATTACTGCAAGACCAAGATGTAGAAGTAGAATCATACTTCATTGATAATTATTCCACAGGCGAACGTCCGTATGAAGGACATTACCTGCATAAAAGCATAGACTTAGAAAAAGAAACAACAACAATCACATACAAACAAGGAGATTATGTCATTCCTACTAGAAATGAAAATGCTCGTTTTATAATAGAAACTCTTGAACCGAATGCTCCTGATTCTTACTTTGCCTGGAATTTCTTTGATGCAATTCTACAGCAAAAGGAGTGGTTTTCAGGATATGTATTTGAGGAGAAAGCAATTGAAATGTTGAATGAAGATCCTGGGCTTAAAAAGGAATTTGAAGAAAAGAAAAAGAATGATGAAGCTTTTTCCAAAGACGCATTCTCTCAACTTTATTTCATTTACAAGAGATCTGACAACTATGAGCGAAGTCATAATCGCTATCCAGTTAGCAGAAGAATGGATGAATTCAATCAGGATGAAATAGAATTTGCACCTACAATTTTTAGGTAAACTATTTCTTCTTTTTCAACTTAGGCTTGTAGAAGAAGATAAGCAGTACTGGCAGAAAGAATAAATCAGCCACTAAAGCAAAAATCAACGTACAGCAAATAAGAAGTCCTATATAAAAGGTTCCTAAGAAATCAGAGAACACAAGCATCAAAAATCCTGCGGCCAGAACAAAGGTTGTCAAAACAATTGCCCTTCCTGTAGACAAGAATGTTCTTCTCATAGCGAACATGAGCGACTTTCCTTTATTCAATTCAAGTTTCAATTTGGACATAAAATGAATGGTATCATCTACCGCGATTCCAAAAGAAATGGTGAATACCAAAGCCGTAGAAACTTTCAGTTCTACTCCCGCAAATCCTAACATAGCACCTAACATTACAAGCGGTAAAATGTTTGGAATCATTGCAATGATCACCATCTTTACTGATCTAAATAAAATACCCATTAAAATTGATACTATTCCAACAGCTAGACCTAATCCCCAAAAGAGACTTCTTGATAATTGACTCATATTTCTGTCTAAAAGATGTCCTGTTCCAGTTAATTTAAATCCAACCAAATCTGTATTAACATTTGCTTCTAAAAACTTTTTGAATTTTTCATTTCTCTTATTCACTTCAAGCATTCCCAGGTCACCCATTGAGCTAGCTATACGACCGTATCTTTCTGTTGAATCTACAATGACATCAAATTGCCCGCCTTTATCAAACTTTTTAATTTCTTTTAGATAAGTCTCCACTTCCTCTTCTTCAGGAAAAGTGTAAAACTTCTTTTGTCCACCGTGCCAGCTTCGATTTGCAATTTTTAAAATCGAAACAATCGAAAAAGTCTGCTTTAGGTCATACTCTGTCAATAAGAACTCTTCCACTTTATTAATTTCAGTTAGGACATCATAATCTGTAATCTGTTTGCCCTCTTCTTTGACCTCAATTGCCAATTCAAATGGTCTCAAGCCCATGAACTCC
>JBLFXO010000147.1:0-8591 GCA_047609865.1 Arenicella sp. | reverse complement strand
AAATTGAAAGTCAGCTACTGGGGCAGGTCCATTAGATAAATAAACATCTAAAGCCCATGATCCAGGTCCCATATCTTGAGCCCAACCAGTAGTACTCCAATCTACCCAAACATTATCATCACCACCACCTATAGTAGCAGTCATTCCCATTAGTACCTCATCTGTTGAAGCATAATCTAATTCTATACCGACAAAAAATTGTCCGGTGACGGTGGCTGGCACGGTAAAGTCAATCTCGTTCCAAGCACCAGTGTTTAAATCACTTATAAGAACTGTTTCAGTTGCTAAAATCGCACCTGGAGTTGCTCCACCAGTATAAACATGAAAGTCTACAGTAGCAGCTCCTGTACCTGAATTGGCAACAAAGACAGGAAATCTAATTCTTCTTACTTCTGCAGTTCCTACATAATTGAAACTTTCAGCAATTTGTAATGCGTTATCTGGTGTCCCATCAAAATCATAATGACCAGGGAATTGTCCTGTACCAGTGCCTATTGGGTTGTAAACGAAGAATCCGTTAGCATCTGCATCAGCAGGATCCCAATTTCTTAAAGTATCACAATCAGTTCCAACTGTAGGCGCGACAACATTTACATAATTCACTTCTGTTGCTCCAGTACAATTACCGAATCCGTTAGAAGCTACAAGTGAAATAGTATAGTTTCCTGTATTATAGAAAGTAACCTGAGGGTTTTGAGAATTAGCAGTTGTTCCACCAGTGTAATCCCAATCAACTCCTTGAGTTCCTGAAACTGTCCAAGTCCATCCTGTTGGTACTCCTGTTGACGCATCCAAAAACACGACCGTACCATTTGTTGGTATCACCACTGGACCAGGTCCTGCAGGTGAAGAATTAAATGCGCAATTCGGAGGACCAGCTGGGTCACAACCTGGAGAAAGCAATAATGAGCTTCTTACACCAGATAAAATTACGTTCATATAATTTGACTGCTCATTAGTAAACATTACTGTACAGTTTGAATAATCCATGTAGTTCTCAAATTGAGTTTCTATCCCAGCACAGTTTTGTTGACCCGCACCTAAGTTACATGAGTTAGCGTAGTTGAATGAAGGTCCAGTAGTATGAGGCGTATCTGTAAATCCGTCATCTGTTCCTACAGTACATCCGCCAGAACCCCAAGTGTGATAAAGCCCCATATAGTGACCAATCTCATGAGTTAGTATATTGTCATTATTCACTCCCAAGTTGTAATCAATTACGATACCATCTAAGTTTGAATTTGGTAAAAATGAAGTTGAAGGAACATAAGCATAACCGGCCGTTCCTGATCCCGCTCCATTAGAAATGTCACAAATCCACACATTTAAGTAGTCGTCTCTGTCCCAAATAGGTGAGCCTAATGGTGCAGATTTCATTGCGTTTTCTAAAGATGGATTATCTGGGTCAAACCATGTTTCAGTGGTTTGAAAACGAGTTACTCCCGTTTCACTCAATGGTGCTCCAAGAGGATCTTGAGTCGCTAAACAGAAATTGATTCCCGTGTTTACTGGGTTAAATCCAAGTCCAGTTCTAGCCTGACTAGCATCTGAATTAGTCAAAGAGAAATCTTCGACTATATCATTAAACACGTTCATTATCGCTGCATTAGAGACGTTTGTTCCCGTTCCGATTGCCTCTCCTTCGTGAACTACATGGAAAATTACCGCTATGGTATTCGTTCCAGGTGTTTTGTTCATTGTGAAGTTTTGCGCTTCTTCAAGACCTTCTTGATAGCTCAATTGATAAGCGTCCCACGTTCCATTTTCTTCAAAATGTTTTTGTGTTTTGTCGTGTGTTGGACAATGATCATGTCCAAGGTGCTCTGTTTGGCCATCTGGTAAATCTAAAGGACCAGCAACAGTTGAAATTGCAATGCCTCCATTATTGATAAGCGGATTCCCAACGCCTTTATCTTTGATAGTAGCTTGTTTTACAGTCAGGGTGCTATTCAACGGAGCCTTCTTCTGCTCGGTTGTATTCACCTGACTAAAACCTGCGCTTAGCAGCATTACTGATGCTAGACTTAGGATGATTTTTCTCATGGTTTAATAGTTTTTGATTTTGACTTCCGAAGATATCAAATTAAACTGAGAACTAAGCATTAAATGCATTAAATGCATTAAAAAGAGGTGGTTAGAATGGGGTGTTTAGTTCAAGTTAAACTTATGTTTCTTAAAAAATTGATCCCAATCCCAAAGGAAATTTGACATCAAATCATCCATCCTTTTTAGAAATAAAGGGTTTGGAGTTTGCATGTTCTTGAAATAATCTTCTTGGTAGTCATTTAATTCAAATTCATGGAAAACGGCTTTTGACATTCCGTAAAGGACATTTTTTGAAGGGTGATTGACTTTAGAAATGGAACTAGAAGTCTCTGTTATAAGGTCTTCGAATTCTCTAAAGGTCATTTCAAAGATGTTGGCAAACTTCTCAATGATCAGTTTTCTTATTTCAGCAGCTTCTTCTACTTCAAAGTAATCTGTTAAGAAGTTAAGGTTGCCAACAGCCACTATCAATAAGAACTTGTCTAAACTGTTCGGTTTCATATCCGGCATATAAATAAATGCAGGATCTTCAGTAATCATCTCTTGGATGGTTTCAAAACTATTTTCAGTTGTCTCCATGATGGAGTTAACGAATACATTGGCAAGCTTTTCAGCGCCAATTTTACGTTTTATTAAACTTCCTAACATTCTACCAATTTTCTTAATTTGCTAAGGTAGTTGGATGCTTTATGAAGTTTGAAGGCTAAGGAGAGTAGTTATTCACATCAAAAAGTGGAACGAAGAAACTACTTTTTAGGTATCAACAGGTTTATTTCAGAAGCCTTTTGAATCATATATTCATATGCTTCAATGTAATCGTTCTTGATTTTCCCTTCTAATATTGCCTCTTTGATTTCGTTTTTCAAATCACCTACAGTTCTGCATGGTGTCAATTGAAAAATATCCATAATCTCTTTACCTGATATTGGTGGTTGAAAGTTCCTGATTTGATCTTTTTCCTCAACGAGCCTCAATCTCTTCTTTACTTTTTCAAAGTTGGCCTTGTATTTTTGAACCTTAAAATCATTTTTGGATGTGATATCCGCATTACATAAAATCATGAGGTCATCAATGTCATCACCGGCTTCAAAAAGAAGTCTTCTCACCGCTGTATCAGTTACTGAACCATTCACCAGCGAGATTGGTCTTAAATGCAGTCTTACTAATTTTTGCACATACTTCATTTTATTGTCCAAAGGAAGTTTGAGGTGTTTGAAAATTTTAGGAGTGTTTCTTGCTCCTAAGTCCTCATGTCCATGAAAAGTCCATCCCACTTTGTCATTGAATCGTTTTGTGGGAGGTTTAGCAATATCATGCATAATAGCTGCCCACCTTAGCCAGAGGTCATCTGTGTTTTCACAGATGTTGTCTAAAACTTCAAGGGTATGATAAAAATTGTCTTTATGAGATTTGCCATTCCTTGTTTCCACACCATAAAGTGCAACCATTTCAGGAAAGAACTCGTGAAGTAGCTTAGAATCAAATAGAATTTTAAATCCAACTGAAGGCTTATCTGACATGATAATCTTATTCACCTCGGTTATGATTCTTTCTTTTGATATGATCTTTAATCTATCGGCATTCTTAGTGATTGACTCTAAAGATTTTTGCTCAATTTTAAACTGCAGTTGAGCTGCAAATCTGACAGCCCTCATCATTCTTAGTGGATCATCTGAATAAGTTTGGTCGGGATGTAAAGGAGTTTTGATGATCTTATTCTTCATGTCTTCTAATCCGTTAAAAGGATCTAAGACTTCTCCAAATGTTGATTTACCTAAACTTATTGCTAATGCATTTATGGTGAAGTCTCTTCTGTTTTGATCGTCTTGAAGGCTCCCGTTTTCAACAATTGGCTTTCTAGAGTCTCGTTGATAGGACTCTTTTCTAGCCCCAACGAATTCAATTTCAAGATCATCATATACAAATGCCGCAGTTCCGAAATTCTTATAATAAGCCACTTTCTTTACTCCTAAGCGCTCTGCAACTTTTTCAGCCATATCGATCCCACTGCCCAGCACTACGAAGTCAATATCCTTTGAAGGCCTCTTTAATATAAGGTCTCTGACAAATCCACCAATAACAAAAGATGATTTTCCATTTTCAGATGAAACATCAGAAATGGTTGAAAAGATTGGGTGACTAAGATGTTCTTTAAGATTCACTATTTTCTAATTATTTCAATTTCACCCTTTGCAGAGATTTTAATTATTTGAGAAGGTGAGTTGTCTTTTGACAGTTGAGGTAAGTCTACCACATAATCCACCTGATCTTTTATTGTTTGATTTACAGAATCAAAATTCTCAGGATTTGACTCGCCGCTGACATTTGCAGAGGTAGATACTATACCTGATTTTAATTTTTGAATGAGCTTTTTGCAAAACTCATCATTTGTAATTCTGATTCCGAGAGAATCATCTTCTCCCTTCAGTTTGTCAGAAACGTATTGCCCTTTAGGATACACAATGGTTAAAGGTCTCGTAGCGCAATCAATTAAGTCAAAACATACTTCAGGAACTTCTTTGACATATCTGCCAAGCAGCTGTTCAGAGTTCACCAACACGATCATGCTCTTATTATCTGAGCGTTTTTTAATATCGAAAATTTTCTGAACTGCTTTTTCATTTTTAGGATCACATCCTAAACCCCAAATAGTATCGGTAGGGTAAAGAATCACTCCTCCATTTTGAATCACTTCAGCCGCCTTATCAATTTCTGTTTTCACTGTGCAAATTTACATCAAAAAAAATCCTCCCGACAAAAAATTGAAGAGAGGATTTAGAATAAAAATTGTATTGCTTATCTAACGATTAACTTTTTAGTGATAGTTCCTTCTCCCTTTTTAATTTGGATGAAGTAAATTCCTGTTTCAAAAGCAGAAACTTCAATAGCTGTTTTAGTAGAAGGATTCTTAATCGTTTGAACCGTTTGCCCAATGGCATTCATGATTAATAACTGATTAGATCCTTGAGGAGCTATAATAGTAACAATATCAGTTGCTGGATTAGGATAAACACTAACTTCAGATGAGGTCAAAGTCTCTTCAACACTTGCTCCTTCTAAATCAACCGAAGAATAAACTCCTGTATAACCTCCGTTAAATAAATTAGAAGCAATGTTAATTGATGCGTGAATGAAAATTGGCTCATTCTGATTTGCAAGGTCATAGTAAGAATACACAACTCTAGAAACTGTTCCGTTTGCTGTTCCTAACATGCCTAAATCAATTATTGCTGCAATCGTTTCATCTAGTTTAACTCTGATTACGTTAGTAAAAGTAGTTGTACCAAGAATTAAAGATCCAGTTCCATCTGCAGTTACTATGACATTTCCAGAAGTTGTCGCGCTGTTTCCATAGACATCAGCAGTACCATAAGTAGAGTCAGAATAAGTTTGACCTTGTACCATTGGCATTACCATCATTTTTAAAGGATCTATGTTGTGCATCACTTTAGCGTCATTTCCATCCAATGAAAAGGTATAACCGTAAGAGATAACTGAATCTTCATAGTTAGTGAAGTAGTTAGAAGCACCATTTGCTAAATCGTCATGATAATCAGCATTTGAAAAATCACCAAAATCAGGTGAGTCAGATGCGTTTTTGACTGTATCTAAGCTCGTAGTACCAACATAAGTAAATAGAGAACTATAGTCCCAAGTTACTCCTGTTCCTGTAATTGTGCCTAAATCTGACGCAGAACTGTCTGCGACATAGTACGTTTCAGAATCTCCAGAAGATAAAGTATCATTTACCGTATAAGTCTGTGCGCTCACTCCGTAAGTAGCTAGTGCAAATATTCCAAGTAAAACTTTTTTCATAATAAATCGTTTTCAAAATTTGTACCAAAGATACATAATTGATGAATGACCTCTAAATAGAAAGATCTCTCTACTATTTAAAAACCACTTTTTGACTTGATTGAACACCATTTTCTGTTGTAGTAAGGACGTAAGTTCCTTTTACAAATTTAGAGATATCTAACTTTGTAAAAGTTCCTAAGTTTTCACCAGCGTAAACAACTTTTCCCGAAATATCAGTTAAAGTAATTTTTTCAACTTGATTTCCAGCTGCAAACTGAATGTAGTCTGATGAAGGGTTAGGGAATACTTTTGGACTCTCTAAAGTATTATCTTCAATACCAACTCCGTTTACATCAACTGTAGAGTAAACTGCTTGAAATGCACCACCAAATCCTGTCGCTTGAACATCAATGTTCGCGTGCAAGAATACTGGTAAAACACTATTTGTATGATCGTAGTAAGAATAAACTGTTCTAGTCACATCTCCTGTTTGTGGAGGAAGTGGTGGAATAGTTACGGTTGCCGTTAAAGTTTCAACTAATTTGATTCTGATAACATTAGGGATAATTACTCCTCCAATGTTCATTGAACCAGTTCCATCAGCAGTTACAGTTACCGAACCGTTTTGAGGTTCTCCAGAAATTCCAAGATTAGTCACATCAATCGTTCCTGAAATAATATCAGTAAAACTGTCTCCTTGATTCATTGGGAATTCTAAAGTTTTCATGATGTCAACATCATGCTTAATGATGATTTCATTTCCGTCAACTTCGAATACATAACCATGAGACACTACTGAATCTGGATAGTTTTCATAAAAGATAGAAGTTCCACCATTCATTATGTCATTATAATGAGCGCCAGGGAAATCAGAAGCAAAAGCACTACTTGCAGCTAATATGTTGGTGTCAAGGTTACTTGCAGCTCCGGCGTATCCTGTTAACGTACTGTAATCCCAAGTAACGGCAGTTCCTGTAGTTGCATCTAAATTAGCCGCTGCGCTATCTACTACGTAGAAGTTTACAGCATCACCTACAGTGATACTATCTGCTGCTATATAAGTTTGTGCCATGGCACCTAAACTTGACAGTGCTAATAAACTGAGTAAAACTTTTTTCATAATTCTTTGTTTCTTTTATTGTTATTGGTCTTAAATGTTCAAATTTGTTCACGGTTTAAATCTACAAAAGGTTGGGGAATATTAAAAATATAGCAAAGATTACGTTGATAGCAGTACTTTTGATAAGTATTTTCTTTGCTTACAAGATTACTAAAGTTGAGTTTGACTACGACTTTGAGGCTTTCTTCAGTGAAACAGATACAGAAACGGAATTCTTTGATAAGCACAGAAAAAGATTTGAAACAGATAATGACTTTGTTCTTATTGCCTTAATCAATGACAAATCAATCTTTGATCAAGAATTTCTTCAAAAAGTAGATGGTTTCACTAAAGAATTAGCTAAAGATAGCTTAGTTGTGGATGTTCAGGGCTTGACGACCATGAAGGAATTCATTAGAACAGACCTTTTCAAAACGCAAAGGCCGTTCATAAGAATTGATCAACCATCAAAGTATGCCAAAGATTCTGCTTTAATTTATTCGCATCCCGAAATCTATAATGCTTTCATTGACAAGAGTGGTACTGCTCTTATGCTGAATTTAAAACATAAAGAGTATCTCTCAAAAGAGAAATGTGATTTGCTTAAGCAATCCATTGACGGTCTTCTTGATAAGTATCAGTTTCATGATTTTAAATACGCCGGACGTACTATTGGAATAGGTTATTATGTAGATAAGATGGTTACAGAGACCGGAATGTTTATTGGCTTATCCTTTATTTTGGTCATGATATTCCTGGTTCTAGCCTTTAGATCTCTATGGGGATTGTGGCTGCCTTTAACGATTGTAGGAATTTCAATGCTGTGGATTCTTGGATTCATGGGGACAGTTGGAGAACCAATTAACTTGATTCTTACGGTTTTACCTTCAATTATTTTTGTCGTGGCTATGTCTGATGTCATGCATCTGGTTTCAAAGTTTTTAGAGGAATTACGTTCGGGTAAGAGCAAAGAAGAGGCCGTAAAAATTGCTTACAAAGAAGTAGGGACCGCGACTTTATTGACTTCAATTACTACCGCAGTTGGGTTTTTAACACTATTGTTTGTAGATATGCAGCCCGTTCAGGCTTTCGGAATATTCACGGCGATTGGAGTGATGCTTGCCTTTATCTTGGCGTACACACTACTTCCGGCAATGTTGTTGCTCGTTAAAGCGCCAAAAGTTGCTAAGAAAAAGAATAAAGATACCATTTGGTACAAAGCATTGCATCCGTCATTTACTTGGATGATTAGAAAACGAAAACAACTATTAGTTGGATTCGTTGTCCTTTTGAGTGTTAGTATTTATGGTTCTACCCAAGTGATTGCAGATTACTTCTTATTAGAAGATCTTAAAAAGGAGAATGAAATGAGAAAAGATTATGAATTCTTTGATAAGGAGTTCATGGGCTTGAGACCATTTGAATTGGCAATTGAGGTCAAAGAAGAGGGCAAACAGATTACAGATTATGATGTCCTAACTGAAATTAATAAAGTGGAAGAGTTCTTATTGACAGAGTATGAGCTAAAACAGACTTTTTCGATTGTTTCGATTTTAAAAATTGCAAATCGAAGCTGGCACGGTGGACAAAAGAAGTTTTACACTTTTCCTGAAGAAGAGGAAGTGGAGACTTATCTAAAAGAAATTAA
>JBLFXO010000146.1:0-8630 GCA_047609865.1 Arenicella sp. | reverse complement strand
AAGCAGTTATATCCGGCCAATTGCCTTCAAAATCTTTGAACTTAATTACGTTAGTCAGACCTGCAATGAAATGGTGTTCTTCGAAAGACCTCATGAACTCAAGTCCTATGGGATTTGAAAAAATGTTAATGCCCTCCCATTTGAAATAAGAGACTCCCGCACTTATGGCAAGCTTGAATGTAGACTTATTGAGAAGAATTCTTTCGTAATTCAATGAATAAGAACCAACTGCGCCAATCAATTCTAATTGGATTGAGTTCTTGTAATGAAAGCAGTTTGAAGAGTCACTTTTTTCTTAGGCTATACTAGGATTGACCAAAACAAATGCAAAAAGAAAAAGTAGATTTCTGACAGATTTCATTAATGAAAGATATTGTTAAAATTTAGAATTTATAGTTTCCTATCAGCTACACTTCGACAGGCTCAGTGTGACAGATGGGTGTGACAAAGTTTGTATAGGGTTTTGAAATTTGTGCTAGACTCATCAACACTTCGACAAGCTCAGTGTGACAAACGGATTAAATAAAACTCATTGGTAATTTTTGACTACACTTCGACAAGCTCAGTGTGACAAATGATTGTGACAAAGTTTGTATAGGGCTTTGAAATTTGTGCTAGACTCATCTACACTTCGACAAGCTCAGTGTGACAAATGAGTGTGACAAAGTTTGTATAGGGTTTTGAAATTTGTGCTAGACTCATCAACACTTCGACAGGCTCAGTGTGACAGATGAGTGTGACAAATGGATTAGATAAACCCTTTGCTTTTTAAGACATCAGCCATCTGACCTTGCAATGTTTTGGCAGATGCTCTTGCAGCTTCACCAAAGTTCTCGTCATTTCCTGCATAAATGATTCCTCTTGAAGAGTTAACTAACAATCCACAGTCATTATTCCAACCGTATTTGGCAACATCTTGTAAAGATCCACCTTGAGCTCCAACACCTGGAACTAAAAAGAAATTGTCTGGAGCGATTGCTCTAACTTCACCAATGCCTTCAGCTCTGGTAGCGCCAACAACAAACATTAAGTTTTTGTCATCCCCCCAATTATTGGCCGCTTTGATTACTTTTTCAAAGAGACGTTCGCCATCTTCAAATTTATTCATCTGAAAATCTAAAGCACCTTTATTGGATGTAAGAGCTAATAAGATTACCCATTTGTTTTCAAACTCTAAAAAAGGTGTAACTGAATCAACTCCCATATAAGGAGCTACTGTTACCGAATCAAAGCTTAAATGATCAAAGAATGTTTTTGCGTAATAAGATGATGTATTTCCGATATCTCCTCTTTTTGCATCAGCAATGGTGAAGATGTTTTCAGGAATGTAATCGATTGTTTTTTGAAGTGAATCCCAACCTTTACTCCCATGGCACTCATAAAAGGCAATATTCGGCTTGTAGGCCACACAAAGATCCTTGGTAGCATCAATAATCTGCTTATTGAATTCAAATATTGGATCATCACAGTCCAATAAGTGTTTTGGGATTTTATTTAGGTCAGTATCTAATCCAACGCAAAGAAATGATTGCTTGGTTTTAATTTCTTGAATGAGTTGTTCTTTTGTCATCCTATCCTGCTGTAGTTCCGTCTTTCATTTTTTCGGCATTCTCTGCCATTTTCAATGAATCGATCATCTCTTGGATGTCTCCGTTCATAAAGGCTGAAAGGTTATACATTGTTTTACCTATTCTGTGATCTGTAATTCTCCCTTGAGGATAATTATAAGTTCTAATTT
The DNA here is from genome assembly GCA_047609865.1 of Arenicella sp. GTDB lineage: Bacteria > Bacteroidota > Bacteroidia > Flavobacteriales_D > Crocinitomicaceae > Paracrocinitomix. The sequence goes on along the minus strand of JBLFXO010000146.1, from coordinate 6,892 downwards.
TCGCTGATCTATCTCCAGTTGAAACCAAAGATTTTCTATGAGCTGCTCTTTCTGATTCTAGCTTTTCGAATTCAACTTGGTATAATCTTGTTCTTAAAACACCTAATGCTTTTTCGTAATTCTTATGTTGTGATCTACCGTCTTGACATTCAACAACTGTGTTCGTAGGCAAGTGAGTTAGTCTCACTGCAGATTCAGTTTTATTTACATGCTGACCACCTGCACCAGACGCTCGGTAAGTATCTTTCTTGACATCAGATAAATTCAAAGTAAAGTCAACTTCTTCAGCCTCAGGCATTACTGCACAAGTTATTGCAGAGGTATGAACTCTACCTTGTGACTCTGTATCCGGTACTCTTTGAACTCGGTGAACACCTGATTCAAATTTCAATGTTCCGTAAACGCCATCTCCGGCAACTTCAAATTGTATTTCACGATACCCTGAAGTTCCACCTTGATTTGAATTCACAACTTCCATTTGCCAACCTCTGTCTTTAAAGAACATAGTATACATTCTAAAAATATCCTCAACAAATAGACAAGCTTCATCTCCACCGGTGCCTGCTCTTAATTCAATAATAACGTTTTTATCATCTACTGGATCTTGAGGAATTAACAAGACTTTCATCTCTTCATCCATCTCTGTTTTCTGAGGAAGAAGGTCATCCAGTTCCATCTGAGCCATTTCCTTCATTTCAGGATCTTTCTCAGTTGACAATATTTCTTTTGAAGAAGCGATATTTTCTACAATATTTTTATATTTATGGTAGGCTTCAACAACCACTTGTAAATCTTTATATTCCTTGTTCAATTTTACATAACGATCCATATCACTGATGATGTCGGGGTCAACAATTTGTTGTCCAACCTCTTCAAAGCGGATATTAATGGCTTCTAACTTTTGTAAAATATCACTCATTTTTTAAACTTTTATTGAAGCAATTATCTCTCTCACTTCTAACGTTCTTAACTCTAAAGCTTTTCCGAAATTCTCAACCATTCTTAATTCAGCAGGGTCAAGATCACCATCAGATGCGGCGATCATCATTGCAGCTTTTATGATATCTTTCTTTCCTTCTTCATTCAGGTAAGCAGATATTTCTTTTAGATATTGTCGTGGTGCTTTATTCTCTTCTCTGACAATTTCAATCTCTTTGTAAATATCTGCAACAACAGAACCAGCAACATCTTTGTAAACTTTATGGAACATAGCAATCTCGGAATCTTCCACTCTACCATCAGCCAAGATCATCATGATTAATACTTTTTTGATTCCTTTTTGCTTTTCTGAAAGGATATCAACTTCACTATCTTCTTTTTCAGCCGCAGTAGCAGCCATTCTATCTTCAATCTTTTTCTTCGCAGCTGCGATCATTGCCAATTGCTGCGCTGTTTGTTCTTCATCATTAGTTGGAACAGGCAACGGCTCACTTTGCTCAACTGAAGTTGACTCATCAGCAGCAGCAATTCCTAATTGAGCTGCTGGTGCGCCAAATCTCTTTTCCTGCTCTTCAGGAGAAGGCATAGCTTGTTTCTCAGTAACATCTAATGTAGGTCTCATTTCAAGAACTCTTTCCACATATGTATTACGGCATGTTTGGCATTCAATATATTCTCCTTTGTTCCCAAGTGGGATTAATGGAATAAAGTACAGAGTAAAAAATTTCGTTACTTTCTTGTGCTTGTAGTTCTTTTCAGAAACGCACTGCGGACAAAAGAAGGTTCCAGCTTTAACCGTAGACCTTATTCCTCTTGTTCCGAATATGATGAATGCTAACATAGTTTCTTAGTTATATTTGAACTCACCAAATTGAGAGTTAATGGTCAAAGATTTAGTATCTGCAGCTTCTACTCTACCAACAATTTGAGCAGCAACTCCAAATGATTCTGAGATTTCAATAATGTCTTGAGCATATTCTTCTGGCAAATAAACTTCCATTCGGTGTCCCATATTGAACACTTTGTACATTTCTTGCCAAGAGGTTCCTGATTGTTCTTGAATTAATTTAAACAATGGAGGCACCTCAAACATATTGTCTTTAATGATATGAAGATCATTCACAAAATGAAGAATTTTAGTTTGTGCTCCACCACTACAGTGAACCATTCCACCAATATTAGATCTGTGTTTGTCTAAAATAGCTTTAATAATTGGAGCATAAGTTCTTGTTGGAGACAGTACCAATTTACCTGCATTAATTGGAGAACCTTCTACTGAATCAGTTAATTTCTTTGCTCCTGAATAAACCAAATCAGCCGGAACTGAAGGGTCAAAGCTTTCAGGATATTTTTCAGCTAGGTATTTATCAAAGACATCATGGCGAGCAGATGTTAATCCGTTACTTCCCATTCCACCGTTGTATTCTTTTTCGTAATTAGCTTGTCCGAATGAGGCCATACCAACTATAACGTGACCATCTTTAATGTTGTGGTTTGATACCACGTCTGATCTTTTCATTCTAGCAATCACTGTAGAATCTACAATGATTGTTCTCACTAGGTCTCCTACATCTGCAGTTTCTCCGCCAGTTGACCTGATGTTGACACCATGACCTCTTAACTCTTCTAAAAGCTCTTCGGTTCCGTTAATGATTTGAGATAATACTTCTCCTGTAATCAAACCTTTGTTACGCCCGATCGTTGAAGATAGTAAGATGTTATCAGTTGCTCCAACACATAACAGATCATCAATATTCATGATTAAGGCATCCTGTGCGATTCCTTTCCAAACAGTCACATCACCAGTTTCTTTCCAATACATGTAAGCCAATGAACTTTTAGTCCCGGCCCCATCTGCATGCATTACAACACAATACTCCTCATCACCCGTTAAGTAATCTGGTACGATTTTACAAAAGGCCTGTGGAAACAAACCTTTGTCTACGTTTTTAATTGCTTTGTGTACATCTTCTTTTGATGCTGAAACTCCACGTTGATTGTATCTAATATCTGACATTATACTGGTTCAATAAAGGGTATTACTATTGGTCTACGAAGTTATGGAATAAAAAAAAACACCCGTTGAAAAATCAACAGGTGTTTTAATATTTTTATCAACTAAGCTACTGGTCTCCGCCTTCTTGCTTAGGAACGTAATCGTAACTTAAGATTTTACCCTCAGTACGTCTGTTCTTTTGATGTAGTCCTTCAAAAACTGCTTTATTACTCTGAAAGCCATTAATATAGCCTTCAGTCAGTTTATTTCTTGCTGTTGTATCTCCAGTTTCAGAAATATCAAAGATTGTTGTTGGAGTAGTTTCTCCCATACCCTTAGGCTTTAATCTTTGAGCATCCAATCCTTTTTCGGCAACCAAGTAAGCTACACATGAATCGGCTCTTCTTTGAGATAAGGCAAGATTAGCAGGATTAGAACCACGTGAATCTGTATGTGCCATCAACTGAACAATAATAGTTGGGTTGGCAGTCATTAGGTCATATAAAAAGTTTAGTGAATCTTTAGAATTCACAGAATCGTTCACTTGAAGTGTTGCTCGACCTAAATCATAACGTACTTCAGGAAGACGAATTACATCACGAATAGGAAGTACTTTCAATTCTCTAATAATTCTTGTATTATTACTAACACCAGCAACTGAGAAATTATCAGATGCAGAGAAGTATTTCTTAGGTTGCCCTTCAACTTCAATAGTCCAAGTTCCTCCTGGCTCAATATATCTGGACCCATCAGGCTTCTCAGTCATTGTAATTCTACCAGAAGCATCAGTGTTCATTACATAGTTTTCTCCACCAGAACCAACTATAACAACTTTAGCATCAGGAATAGCCTCTCCAGTTTCAACATCAGTAACTAAAATATCCACATCAACCAAAATTGGTGGTAAATAGAAATCCCAGATATCTTGAGAATTCTCTCCTTTTGATCCGTTTCTGTTTGAAGAAAGATATCCTCTTTCAACTTTACCTCTTTCCGTGTAGATAAGGTGATAGTCATCACGACAAGAATTCATTGGGTAACCCATGTTTGTAGGTTTCTCCCATTTCAATTCTTCTCCAACTTTAGACGCTCTATAAATATCAAGTCCACCAAGTCCAACTAATCCATCAGAAGCATAAAACAATTCACCTTCAGGAGTAAGTGTTGGAAACACATCATTACCTGCAGTATTAATTCCTTCACCAAGATTTACCGGAAGACTCCACTCATCATTTCTTTTATTGTAAGTAGTCATCCATAAATCAACACCACCGAAACCACCAGCCATGTTAGAAGCAAAGATTAAGTTTTTACCATCAGCAGAAATTGCCGGGTGACCTACATGAGTAGTATCATGATCCTTCAACTCTAATTTCTTAGCTTCTCCCCAACCTTTACCTTTTTTCTCAATCATATAAATCTCACAACCTATATTCATTTTCTCTTGAACAGGGCATCTGGTGAACCACATTGTTTTACCTCTTCCGTCAAAACACATAGTTCCTTCAGAATCGATTGAGTTAACTTCGGATCCCAAAGGAGTTGGTTGACCCCAATTATCATTTCTGTCAATTTTTGACACCCAGATGTCCATGAAGTTTTGCCCAGTAATTGGATCAGTTGATTCACCTGTTGAACCAGGACGAGAAGAAGAGAAATACATTTCGTTTCCTCTAGGCCCCATAACAGTTGAATAATCAAAGCCAACAGTATTGAGTTTAGTGACGTTCGTCACCTTATGCTTACTCATGTTTTCACCTGATGTATTCTCCTTGTACTTTTCACAAGACTCAATTCTCACCTTAGTGATTGGATCACCAGGATTGATTTTGTCGTACTTCTTATAGTTTTCCTTTGCCTCATCATGCTTACACTGCGCCATTTCCATTTCAGCTAAGTAAAAGTATGTTTTTGGTTCAGTCTCTTGATACTTAAGTAAGATAGATTTTTCAAACTGCTGTTCGGCAGCTGGAAACTCATGCAATAACTTGTAACAAGTCGCAGACATATAAGCATAATATGCTTTTTTCAATCTTGCCTTTGAATTTTTTGGATTAACTTTTTCGGATGCCTTCTTAAATGCTTCTGCCGCTTCAGAATACGCACCTGACTTCCATAAATTATCTGCCTCTTTTGCGTAGTTTCTTGTAGCCGGACCTCCACCTTGTGAAAGTACGGTGTTTGTGAAACCGCTAATGGCAATAATGGCAATAAATAACTTCAATAACTTCATAGAATACTTTTTCAAAAATTTGAGTAGGCTTGTTATTACTGGCGAAAATAATTAAATAAATTGAAAAATCAGCTATTTTCTTGAATTTATGCGTTTGAGCATAGTCCTAAATTTGACTGTAATTTCTCCATTTTTCCAGTAATTGAGTAAATCCCTCTGGTAATTCGGATTCAAAATCCATCCATTCACCTGTTCTAGGATGAGTAACACCAAGTGTTTTAGCGTGTAAGGCTTGACCAGGAATCAACTTAAAACAATTATCAATGAACTGCTTATATTTTGTAAATGTGGTGCCTTTTATTATTCTATCACCTCCATATTCTAAATCATGAAAGAGTGGATGTCCAATATGTTTGAAATGAACTCGAATTTGGTGAGTTCTTCCTGTTTCTAGTTTACATTCAACTAATGTCGTATATCTGAAGCGTTCAATCACCTTGTAATGAGTCACGGCATGTTTACCGAATCCTTCATCTTCTTCATAAACCTGAAATACTTTTCTATTTTTCTGCGAACGACCAATATCACCAGTAATAGTTCCTTCATCTTCTTCTACATCTCCCCAAACCAATGCGTAATATCTTCTTTCAGAAGTTCTATCGTAAAACTGCTTTGATAAATTAACCAAAGCATCTTCTGTTTTGGCAATTACTAAACATCCTGTAGTATGCTTATCAATTCGGTGAACTAAACCCGGTCTAGTTTCATAATCATCCCTCTTTGGTAAATTCTTAAAATGAAAGACCATTGCGTTCATCAAAGTACCCGAATAATTCCCATAGCCAGGGTGAACAACCATATTTGCAGGTTTATTCACAATGATTAAATCATCATCTTCATATTCAATTTTGATTGGAATATCTTCAGGAATCAAGGTTTTATCCCTTACTGGATGAGGCATCATCACGGCAATATCATCATTCGCCCTAACTTTATAGTTGGACTTAACGGGTTTACCATTAACCAGTAAATTCCCGCTTTTAGCGCAAGCCTGTAATTTTGATCTTGAAATTGTTGGTAATCTCAGCATTAAGAACTTATCAATTCTTAATTGCTCTTGCCCAACGTCTGCCTTTATGTGATGATGTTCAAAGAGTTCATCAGACTCAATTTCTTCTTCCATTATTGCTTGATTAGCTTCTCAGAAAAAATCGTGCTTCCGTTTTCGTTATTCACGTTTACAAGATAAACACCATTTTGAAGATAGCTTACGTCAATATTACTCATATTGTTATCTAAAGCGACAACTCTTCCACTCATATCATAAACAATGATTTCAAAGCTATCAGGCAAGCCATTGAAAGAGACCATGTTATTCGTTGGATTTGGATACATTCTAATATCAAATTCTTTGCGTTCTGCATCTTCTAACTCTAAGGTATTGTTAATTGCCGTTGAGAAAACAGGTCTAATCATTAATGAACCAGACTGACTTGAAGTAATCCATGATCCTCCTACATTGAACTTAATATTCGTCCCACTATCAGTATTTCTGTCCATGCCAATATTTAATGTTTGACTTTCAACTTGCTCCCAACCAACATAAAACTTTTTTCCAACAACAATTTGAGCTGGATATTCAGTGTTGACGAATTCATAATATCTGAATTCATTTTTAGAAGCTCCATATTCAGGACTGTGAGGAGTAAAGAAGTCATCTTGATATAATATCTCTCCAGGTTCTCCACTTCCGTTGTCTTCCCAAACTGTTAGCAACATGATAT
>JBLFXO010000145.1:0-8660 GCA_047609865.1 Arenicella sp. | reverse complement strand
GGTGAATCCGTCATAACCTTCCTCCATTAATCTTTGAACGTTCTCAACTACTACAATTCCATTATCTACCAACATACCCAAGGCGAGTACAAGAGAAAAGAGAACCATTGTATTTAATGTTACTCCCATTGAAGACAGAATTAAAAATGACATCAACATTGAAAGTGGAATCGCGACTCCAACAAACAAGGCGTTTCTTAATCCTAAGAAGAAAAGAAGAACTCCAACAACTAATAGAACTCCGAAAATTATTGAGTTCAATAAGTTTGAAACCATCTCATCCGTCTTACTTGATTGATCATTTGTTACTGAAATTCCAACACCTTCAGGAATGATATTCTTTGCTCTAACATCCACCAGTATTTGCCTGATTTTTTCAGAAGCAACCAGAAGGTTTTCCCCTCCTCTTTTCTTAATATCGAGCATCACAACTGTGTTCCCGTACTCTCTAGCATAAGAAGTTGTGTCTGCATCTGCGAATTTGACTTCTGCAATATCCTTTAAGTAAACAGGCTTATAATCTTCTTGTTTAACAATCACATTTCCAATTGCCTCAGCAGATGTGAATTTCCCTTCAATTTGGATTGTTCTTTTGGTTGACCCATCTAAGTATTCACCACCAGACATGGTTATATTCTCATTTTGAATTGCTCCTTGAATATCTCCGAAAGAAACGTCAACTGCCTCAGCTTTCTTAGGATCGACCATTATTTGCATCTCCTGCTCTTGCGTTCCTCTAATATCAACCTCTGAAATCTCAGGTAATTCTTCAATTAAATCTTCAAGAATCTCAGCATATTCATTCAGTTGAACAATTGAATAGTCTCCTGAAAGGTTGATATTCATTATTGGCAATTGAGAGATATCCATCTCAAAGATGTTTGGCTCAACCGGTAAATCAGTTGGGAATCCTTTAGAGGCTCTTGCCTTATCGACAGCATCTTTAACTTCTTGTAACCCTTGTTTGGGAGTGACACTAAAGTCAAACTTAACTTGAATTGAAGCGTAGCCATTTATAGAAGTTGAATTAATCTCGTCAACATTCTTAATGGCATTTAGCTCTTTCTCAATGGGCTCTGTGATCTTATCTGCAATCAACTCAGGTGAGTTTCCAGGATAGGCTATTCCCACATAAATTTCAGGAATCTGAAGTTCAGGGAAATTCTCTTTTGGCATTCCATCATAAGCTAGTATCCCTCCAAAAGTGATAATAAATATGAATAAATAGACAGTTTTTCTATTCTTGACGGCCCATGTCGATAAGCCGAATTCTTTTTGTTTGTCAATGCTCATCTTAGTCTTATTGAATTTTAACAATATCAGTTTCAGTGATGCCCTTAGCTCCACTCACTACTACTCTAGATTTTGAATTCAGTTTGTTGCCTTCGAGACTCTCGATACAAGCTTCCCCGTCAAATCTTTTGATAACATCAATGAATACTTTCTCCACTGAAAAACCTTCTTTTTCTTTTTTCAATTTGTATACATAAGTACGATTTTGAGTATCCTGTAAAATTGCCTCAGAAGGTAACACCAACGCGCTATCTCTAGAGAAATCTGTAATCCTTAACTTCGCTAATTGATTTGGAAGTAATAAAGTATTCTTCTCCATTTCAACTCTAATTCTAAACGTTCTGTTTGTCGGATCAATAAAATTACCTCTACTCGTAATTTTGGAGTTAATCACTGTATCATTTAAAGAGGGGAATCTCAACTCCACATCTGTTCCTACTTTGATTTTCCCCAATAGATTCTCAGAAATTGATGCCGTGATTTTGACGTCACTGTTATCAACTAATCTCAATAATGGAACTCCAGGAGCTGCCATCTCACCAAGACTAACGAACACTTCATCAATAGTCCCTGAGAAAGGAGCTTTAACCACAGTTTTACCTTGCTGCGATTTCATGGTTCTTATTGAGCTTTCTAATGAATTTTTCTGAGCCTTAGCCTGTTCAAATTCAATTTCAGTTCCAACTCCTTCTTCCATCAACTTCTTCTGCTTTTCAAACATGAAGATCGCCAACTCTAATTGAGTTTCTATTTCACCAATTTGTGAAGATAGAATGGCAGCATCAATAGTAATAAGCGCTTGTCCCATACTTACTTTTTGACCTTCCTTAACATGGACTCTTCTAATTACTCCTGAAGCTTCAGCATTAATCATTGCGTTATTCTCTGTATCTACAGCACCTTGCACTTCAATTTTGTGAACGAATTTTTTGATTTCAACATTTCCCGCCGTCACCATTAATTCATTCTCCACTTGAGCCGTATCCAATTCGCTTATTTGCAAATTCAGTTCTGCTAATTGAGTTTTTAAAGCATTTCTTTCCGAGATTAAAGTATCTAAATTTGAATCAGTTCCTGGCTCTGAGCCTCCGCATGATACTAAAAACACTGTTCCTAGTGCTGCGGCTATTATGTATGATTTATTAAATTTCATTTTGAGCGGTTATCTTATATATTGAATAATTTATCTAACTGAATTTTCACGGCTAAAAGATCCATGATTGAAGCAATATAGGTTCCTTCTGCCTGTAGTAATTGATTTTGAATTTGCGTCACTTCTAATGAAGAAATGGCTCCGTTTATCTTCTTCTTCATTGCTTGAGAATAAATAAACTTCGCTAACTCTACATTTTCTTTTTCAATTTCCATTGCTTCTCTTGCATTTTCAAAAGTTGCTTTTAATTGTAACTGTTGAAATGTAAGCTGACGTTCTAAGTCATTGAGATTATTCACATCTTGCTCAACTTTAATTTCAGCCTGTTGAACTTTCATCACTTTCATTCCTGAAGATGTAATTGGAATTTTTACTCCAATTCCCCAAATTGTTGTTGGGTACCAAGGTAAGTCTGAAAAGAAATTGAACTCATTACGGTAAGCATTTTGCGAGTGAGTTAAAAACGCTCCAACTGATGGGTAGTAAGCAGCCTTCTCATTCATAACACTAAAATCGTCTAATACTTTTTGCTCAGATAACATTTGATAATTGTTATTGTCTTTAGGATTAAATGCCTTGCTGACCGGTGAATCCGTAATCATTGATTCTAAAACATCATCTAAGTTCTCTGTCAATTCAAATGATTTATCAAAATCATAACCCATTTGAAGTTTTAGAAGATTTCTCGCTATTTGTGCTTGACGCTCCGCTGAATTCTTAGAAACCCTTACTCTATTTAAAGCAAGCATTATTTGATCTGAATCTTCTTTGAGAATGAATCCATTTTCAAAAAATATTTCAGTTTCCTTTTGAAGCTTCTCTGTGCTCAATAAGATTGAATCCATCAAAGTCACATTTTTTTCAGCGACTAATACATTGTAGTAAGCTTCACGAACCATTGCCCTGATATCTGACTTAGATCTCTCCGCATTGTTCTCATTCATTTTTGTCCAAAACTTAGAAAACTTCAATCCTACTATATATGATCCATCAAACAAAAGTTGGTTTACATTAAAAGTAAGTGAAGTATTAAATTTTTGACCCATTTGAAACTCGGCGACTTCACCAGCCGCAGCCATAGGATTAAATAATTGCGCATCAACTACTGATGTTGGAATATCTATCAAGTGCTGGAAGTTACCTTCAGCGTTTACTTGAGGTAATCCAATGGCGATTGTTTCCCAAACCTTCTTTCTTGCGGACTCTACATCTAGCAAGGCGTTCTTTATCTTTGCGCTGTTATTAACACCAAAATCTTCAGCCTCTGCCAAAGAAAAAGATGTCTTATCCTGCCCAAAGGATGCGGATGCCATCAACAAGAGACCTCCGATTAAAACTATTTTCATTCTTGTCTTCTTCATTTCTATAATCTTTCTGACAACGAATCGTCATTTTTAATTAGTTCAACCAAATATTCTAACCCTTGCTCATTTGCGCAGCCTCTAATGTGATATCTGAATATTTCAGAATAAACCTGACTGGCATCTAATTTTGAAGCAGTCATCAATTCACCACTCATTACAAGGTCAACTGTTCCCACATAGATAGCAGATATAACTTTCGAATTCAGATTTTTTCTATATAAGCCCTGATTTATTCCATTAACTAGATTTTGCTCTATACATCCGCAAATGAATTCGTCTTTATGACACTCCATCATGCTCATCACATTTGGATGATATTTAGCTAAATCAAAAAATATTGATGGGTGAATGTGCTGTAGTTGGCTAATAATAAATTGACTGATATACAGCATTTGCTCAATTGCATTATCCGTTTTCGCAATTATGTCAGCCATGTGCTGCTTTTCATCCTCATGCTTTAATAGCATGCACTGCTCCACTAAATCGTTTTTATCATTTACATGCAAATAGAGAGTTTTCTTCGAAACACCTAACTGGCGTGCCATCTCGTCCATAGTCATACTCTTCACGCCGTACTTCATATACACCTCCGAAGCCTTCATTACTATTTCCCTCTTTTTCTCTTCCATAAAACAAATGTAACACAAATATTCAACTGGAAACGTTTAATGTATTTTTTGTTTCCAATGTTTTTATTGTTTTCATCATTTTGCTACTTTTGGGCTGTGGCTAAAAAGAAAAAGAAGTTTTATGTTGTTTGGGAAGGTCATCTACCCGGCATCTATAATGATTGGGGCAAATGTCAAGCACAAATCAAAGGATACCCGAACGCGAAGTTCAGGTCATTCAATACATTGACTCAAGCACAAAAAGCATTAAAAGATCCTGATTCAGTTGCTGCTAGCTCTAAAAAGAAAACGTATTACTACGTTGTTTGGCACGGAAGCAAACCAGGCGTTTATACCGATTGGGATGAAGTTAGAGAGAATATCAAGGGAATTACTGGCTCCATTTACAAAACTTTTGGTTCCAAAACATTAGCCGAAAAGGCTTTTACAGAACATCCAGATAAATATAAAGACGGAGATTACAAGAAAACCAAGGATCTTTCACCTGAAGAATTGGAAAAAATTGGCGACCCTATAGAATTGAGTTTGGCCGTTGATGCCGCATGCAACAATAAGGGAGACTTCGAATACCAAGGTGTTTGGGTCTTTAGTGATGAAAACATCTTTAAAGTCGGGCCTTATAAACAAGGATCAAATAATATTGGTGAATTCTTGGCATTGGTGCATGCACTGGCCTACTTGAACAGCCATAAGGATGAAAAAATGAAGGTAATGCCTATCTATTCAGATTCAAGAATTGCCATGTCGTGGGTAAAGGCTAGAATTTGTCGTACGAATCAAAATCCAACACCAGCAGTTAAAAATTTGATTCAAAGAGCAGAGAAATGGCTGCGGATGAATTCATTCAATAATCCCGTACTGAAATGGGAGACCAAGGTTTGGGGTGAAATCCCAGCTGATTTCGGGAGAAAATAGCCTTTAATCTTAGAGAATTTTAGCATGAATTTTCTGTTAGGTAATTTAGTAGCTTTTTATTATTTTTGATGCAACCAAACTTAATTAACTATGAAAAAAACTTTACTTTTTGTTATGTCAGTGGCTTTCTTAAGCTCAGGATATGCGCAGACCACTATAGAAAATGGAAACTTTGATGCTGGATGGGACAATGTCTCAGGTTCAGAAGATGAGCCATTTGAATGGAACTCTTTAAAAACTGGTGACCCTGCGATTATAGCGGCATTCGCTCCGGTTGTTGCCTTCAAAGAATTAACTGCCGGAATAGGTGGGTCTAATTGTATTAGATTAAAAGTAATCCTTGCATCAGGTGTTAATGCTAACGGACTTCTAACTAACGGTAGAGTTCATGTTGATACAAATCCAGATAATGGTTATGTTTTTACTCAAGATGGAACTTCAGGAAATGAGACTCCATTTACAGGAAGACCAGATTCATTAGTTTTTTGGTATCAACATACTCCTCAAAACGGAGACAAATCAAAATTCGAAATCATTTTACATGACAACTCGGCTGAAGGAAGGCTGCCGGAGACTGGATCAACTGCTCATTGGGTAGGGAAATCGAGAGCTGTAATTACAGGAACAACTTCAGGGTGGACTAGATATGCACAGGCATTTACCTATTTCAATTGTAACACTCCTGATTATCTTTTGTCAGTTATTTCTGCTGGTGATAGCACGATTGCTGAATTAGATACTGAATTGCACATTGATAATATTGAGTTAGTTTACAACACAGTAGTTGCTGATGTTGCGCCTTCTACAACACAAAACATTGATATCGGAGTTGATGGAGCAGACCTTACAATTACTGAAGTTGGAACTGCTGGAAATACTGCTCCAACATCAAGAGAGTGGAAATTCTCTTCAACTGCGGGTGGACCATATGCATCATTTGGACCAACTGAAACAGGAACGACTTATACACCAAATTTTGCTGGAGCAGGAATCTACTATGTAGTTTGTGAAAGTGATTTTGGATGTGGAACTATTGTTTCTAACGAAGTTGAGATTGTTGTGGTAGATCCAGGAGCTAATACAGTTACAGTTACACCTTCAGCAACTCAATCAATTTTAACTGATGAAGATGGTAACTTATTAACTGCTACTGAAACGCCTTCGGCAGCAACTTCTAGAGAATGGATGTCATCTATGACTTCAGGTTCAGGATATGTTGCAATCGCTCCAGCGGAAACTGGAACAACTTACACTCCTAATTTCCCAACAGTTGGTACTTACTACATTGTTTGCGAAAGTGATTTTGCTGGAGACGTTCAAATGTCAAACGAGGTTCAAATTGATGTTCCTTCCTCAATCGGGATTGACGAAATTGATTTGAAGTTCTTTATTTCGACTCAAGGTCAACAGATCACATTGAATTATGAAAACACAGGCGAAGCTGCAAATTTTGTAATCTTCTCTTTGAATGGACAAAAAGTTCACGAGCAAGCTATTAACTCAACCGTTACGAATATTGACATGATTGATGCCAAAGGAGTATACGTTTATAGGCTAATTAGCGGAGACAGAATCATCACTGGAAAACTGCAATTCTAGAGTATTAAATAAATTCATGCCCGGCAAATCTTGTGATTTAGTCGGGCTTTTTTTACGCTATGAAACAACTTCTATTTTTCATCTTAATTTGCGCAAGCTATACGTCTCAATCGCAATTCACGGTCAACGGCAACATAGTTGATGACCTTTCAAAAGAACCAATTATTGGAGCTTATGTACTACAGATCTCTGACCCTTCAAACGGTGCAGTTTCTGATTTGGACGGAAACTTCAAACTTGAACTGCCGGATGGAGAATTTGAGATAGTATTCAAATTCACAGGAATGCTAAATGATACTGTACTATTCAGTTCAAAGAAAGGTCCGATTCAAACTTTCAAACTTGGGATGAAATCTAAGACTTTGAACATTGTAGATGTTACTGTTGGGAAATTTGATAAAAAAGTAGAAGAATTGACATTTTCAATGGAGGTTATAAAACCTTCTCTGATAGAAAATAAAAACACTCGAAGTATTGAAGGAATTCTTGACCAAACACCTGGTCTTAATATTATGGATGGAGAACCTCAAATTAGAGGTGGAAGTGGATTCACATTTGGAGTTGGAAGTAAAGTTTCGGTATTAGTAGACGATATGCCAATGCTTTCAGGTGATGCAGGAAGACCTGAATGGAGTTTTATTCCTGTTGAGAATATTGAACAAATAGAAATTACAAAAGGAGCATCCTCTGTTCTTTCAGGATCTTCTGCTTTAAGTGGATCGATTCATATTCGAACAGCTTATCCAAAAGCCAAGCCTTTGACGAAGATTAATGTGTACTCCGGCTTCTACTCTGCGCCTCAAGGAGATTCAGCAGTATGGTGGGATGATTATCCATTCATTCACGGAATGAACTTCTTACACAGTAGAATCATTAAGAAATATACTGACCTCACAATTGGAGGGAATTTAAATTGGGATCATGGATACATTGGTGGACCAATTAAAGGAGAAGAAGTGTTTGACACGCTAAGTGAGGAATTCACTAATAAGCAGATGCAGCATAAAAAAGCAAGATTAAACTTTAACTTACGAAGAAGATCAAAAAAATTCAAAGGATTACAATTCGGAATTAATGGTAATTTCATGGTACACAAGACTAACTTAGTGCTAGCTTGGCTTGATGACAGTTCTGGAATCTACAGAGCATATCCTGGAGCAGCTTTACTGCAGAACCAGACAATATTCAACGTTGACCCATATGTTGAATTCTATTCCAAAATTGGAGTGAAGCACAGCCTAAAGACTAGGATGATGTATTCTAAGAATGAGATGACGGGAGATCAAGACAACCTATCAAAAGTCTACTATGCCGATTACCAGTTTAAAAAAGAATTCAAGTTTTTAGAAGATAAATCTTTTGACTTTATTGGTGGGGTATCCACCCAGTTCAATGATTCAGATGCGAATTTATATTCAGGCGAATTTGGAGACGGAACCAATGAACTCTTTAATCTATCAGGATATACTGAAATACAAAAGGACTTTTTTAAAGTATTGAACTTCTCCATTGGAGGAAGAGCAGAATACTATTCACTTAATGACACCTTAACAGATTGGCAACCGATCTTTAGAACAGGCGCGAATTTGAAACTCGGTCAAGCTACTTTCTTAAGAGGTTCATACGGTCAAGGTTATAGATTCCCAACTATCACTGAAAGATACATTAGAACTGCAGTAGGTTCTTTTGGAGTATTTGATAATCCCG
>JBLFXO010000144.1:0-8730 GCA_047609865.1 Arenicella sp. | reverse complement strand
AATAGAGATGACGCTTGGTTCTCATTTACAACTGGACCGACTCAAACTACAGCCAATCTAGAAGAAGTGTCAACTAACAGGCGGCACCTAATTTCTGTATGGACCGCATGTGGTGGCGGAACCGAGTTGGGATGTGATCAAGAAAATTCTGGGATTACGGCAACAATAAATTTAACTGGTCTTACGCCTTCGACAACTTATTACGTTCAAATTCATAGACGTTCAGGGAACAACACGGCATCTATATCCGGTACCATTTGCGTTTATGAGCCAGTGGCTGTCCCAGCCGTTGCTGAAGATTGCGACGGAGGAACAACAGTTTGTGCAGACGCCGCTTTTACTGGAAACAGTAGTGGTTCAGGAAATATTACTGATATTGACGCCAGTAATTTTGGATGTCTTAATTCTGGAGAAAATGAATCATCTTGGTACTATTTTCAAGCAGCAGCTGACGGCACATATGAATTTATGATTACAACTACTGTTGACTATGACTTCGCAGTATGGGGACCTATGGGGACCCTAACTTGTCCTCCAGTAGGCGCGCCATTGAGATGCAGCTATTCAGGAACTGTCGGAAACACAGGACTTCAATCTGGTGCTGGAGATCAAACAGAGGGTTCAGGCGGTGATGCCGTTGTAGACCCCATAACAGCTTTAAGCGGGGAACAATTCATTTTGGTAATTGACAATTATACCTCTGATGGATCAAGTTTTGTTCTTGATTGGACTTTATCCGGTGGTGCCACATTGGACTGCTCTCCACTCCCGTTAGAAATGACAAACTTTGAGGGAGTCGCTAAACTTTCTTCAAATGAATTGAAATGGAAAACAAAATCTGAAAGTGATTCGAAAGAATTTATTATGGAAAGGTCAGTTAATGGTGAAGAGTTTGAAGAAATAGGAAAGGTGGAGGCTGCATATAACTCTTCAACTAATCTAGATTACTCATTTGAAGATTTAGATATTCGTTCAAGTTTCACTTATTATCGTCTAAAAATGGTAGACACAGACCTAAGTTATGAATACTCTCATACCCTAGCAGTTTCTAGAGAGGACCAGGAGATTTCAATTTTTCCTAATCCTTCCAATGGTGAAATAACTTTCCTTTTTCCAAATTCAAATTTTGGTGAGTTTGAAATTGAATACAGGAGTATAACAGGACAATTGATAGCAGAACAAGTGAGTTTAGAGGCTGGCGAGCTTCAGCACGAATCAGACATCCTGAAACATGCTGATGCTGGTATTTATTTTGTTCAAATTAAGAATAAGTTTGGATCGGTTATTGGGAATCAAAAATTAATTAAACAATAATGAAGAATTTAATTTTCATAGCATGTTTGTTCTTTGCTTCGACTTCTTATTCTCAAGAGCACACTTATGTATTTAAGCTTCAAGGAGTCACTAACAATGTTTTAGCCAAGCAGGCCATTTCTGACATGAGAGAAATCCTTCATATCAGAGTGTTTTATTTTGACGAGACCAGTGATCAGTTCAGAACTAGCACACATTTAGTTTATAATTGGCAAGATATGGCTGAAGATTTAAATCTTCACAATTACTTTATTGAAGGCGAAATAATTCATCTGGTAAATGAGTAATACTACCTTAATATCTTTCGAACAAAAGCTACCGTAAAGTAGGACATCAAGAATACCCCGACCCAACCTTCAATGGCCGATACCAATCTATTCCAACTGGTAGGATAATAATCCCCGTATCCAATTGTAAAGAAAGTAATTGAACTATGGTATAATGATTTATCAATTATATCAAGCTTATCGTGCGCATCCACCGAGTTAATTATATGGCCTAAATCAAGCAACTCAAGACCAACATAAATAGCTGCAAAAAATGCTATTGCCACTACCATACTGACAAAAACCCTATTTGGGCTTGTCGCGAACAATCCCATCTTATCAAAGATTAAAGACCTTAACCAAAAACCTAAATTGAGCATTGATTTGATTAAACGTCCCTGCCCTTCGATAGCAGCTTCTTTGTCTGCTGCTAACTCATATCTTTTAAAATAAACATAAGCATGATCTTCATCAGCGTATTGTCCGTTTTTAGTAAAGTTGTCTTTAATTATATTAAACTGCTCAGCGATTTCTTTATTCGAAGCCTCTTGATTGAGGATTAACTTTTTAACATTATTCTTCTCCCAATCAATTATGATTTTACCCAAATTTCTTGCTCCGCCCAATCTCAATATTTTTAGCGCCTCTGGCTTTAAAAAATTTAAGTCAGTAATAGAGTGTAGGTATGACTCTTGAAGATTTATTTCATCAGCTTTCTTAATCCTCAAGTCAAGCGTAGCATGAATATCAGAATTAGAAATACTTATTTTTTTAGCAGTAGCAGATTCAAATGAAATGGTTCTGCATCCAAAATCAATGTGATCAAAATTCGCCTCGTCTTTTCCGAAATTCACTCTTCTGAAAGAGATATCACCACCTTCAAATTTACTGAGCCTAAAGGTCATCTTTCCCGAAGAAACATCAGACTCCTCAAAAGTCACGTGGCCACTTCCAAAAAGAGATCTTCTAAAATCTATTTTCCCTTCTCCAAAAATCACCCTTCTAAAATCTAATACTGGTCCGAAAAACTTTATCTTTTCAAAGGTTTTTGCTCCGTCCCCAAATTCTGCGAAGTGAAATTTCACCTTAGAATTATTAAAATTGACTCTTTTGAAACTAACCAAATCAGCCTTGAGAGAAGCATTTATGAAAGATACTAGCTCACCATTAAAATGGGAGTTTTCAAAATTCACTTTTGTTGATTTGAACTCAGCGTATTGAAACAAGGTTTGATGCGAATGAAATGCACAATTTGAAAAATCAACGGTTTCAGAATTAAAAATAGAATGAGTAAAATTCAGAGAACCATGTGAAAAAACGGCATGATCAAAGATTACGTTCTTTACGAATATAGCATGAGAAAAATCCGTAAATGCATCACAATCAAAGAAAGCATTCTTAGCAGTAAGACCATTAATCTTAACTTCTACTTTAGGGTCTAATTTTCGTTGTCTACGATACTCTTGAAGTGAGAAATCCTTGATATAGCAGTTGTCTAGATAAATCTGTTTCCCAGAATCTATCATCATATAGACTTCCTCTACATCAACATAGGCTAAATAACGCTCCCTAATTTTCTTTTGAGCATAAAACTCTACTACTTTAACTGACTTATTGTGATGAACCCCCTCAATATCAAGAGATTCTTGCAATACTTCTATTTCGTAGAAAATTTGAGCCATAAACTTTTAGAATGACTTAAATATAATCAAAATGGAATAGCAGAAGGAATTACATCAGTTTATTTGATTGTGATCTGAGTAACTGATCTAACAAGACTAGAGCAGCCATACTTTCAACGATAGGGACAGCACGAGGAACTACACAAGGATCATGTCTTCCTTTTGCTGACATTTCTACTTCATTTCCAGCTGCGTCAACAGTTTGTTGATTTTTAAAGATGGTCGCAGTTGGTTTAAAAGCCACATTGAAATAAATGTCCTCTCCGTTAGATATTCCGCCCTGAATTCCACCAGAATTATTCGTGGTTGTTCGTATTTGATCATTTTCAATTCTGAACTCATCATTATGCTCTGAACCTCTTAATTTTGATCCTTCAAAACCACTTCCGAGCTCAAACCCCTTAACGGCGTTAATGGAAAACATAGCCTTGGCTAAATCTGCATTTAATCTATCAAACACCGGTTCGCCCATCCCTACAGGCATTCCTTTAACAACACAATGAATTTGGCCACCTAATGAATCCCCTTCTTTTCTAGCCGTTTTGATAGCTGCAATCATTTTATCAGCTATTTTCAAATCTGGACATCTTACATCTGAAGAATCAACCTCATTTTTACTAAATACTTGTGTAGAATTAAATTCAATATCTCCTACTCTATTCACATAGGCACTTATTGATATTCCATTTTGACTTAATATCTGTTGAGCAAGGGCTCCGGCAACAACTCTACTAGCTGTCTCTCTTGCACTACTTCTTCCTCCTCCTCTGTAATCCCTTACCCCATACTTCTTATCGTAAGTGTAATCAGCATGAGAAGGACGATAAGTATCCTTGATGTTTGAATAATCTTTTGATTTTTGATCATCATTTGGAATGATAAATCCTATTGGCGTCCCAAGCGTCTTGCCTTCAAAAATGCCAGATAAAACCTGAACGGTATCGCTCTCTTTACGTTGAGTAGAGATATTAGATTGACCTGGTTTTCTTCTGTCCAACTCCTTCTGAATTAGGTCTAGATCAATTTCAATATTTGAGGGACACCCATCAATAATCCCACCGATTGCAACGCCATGTGATTCACCAAAGCTTGTTAAGCTAAATATCTTGCCAAAAGTATTTCCAGCCATTAATCCTGATTGTAAGTTATTAATCCGTTATCGTCCACAACATAGCTTCTTTACGCTCCAATTGTTAGTTTACATGCCTCTAATATCACTCTTACTTCATCTAAAGTAGGTGCTTCGGCATAAGTTCTCAAAACTGGTTCAGTACCAGAAGGTCTGATCATTAACCATCTATTTTCATCAAAATGATACTTGAATCCGTCTAAAGTAGAAACTGACTTCACTTTATATTTACCGAACATGTGAAAAGAATCTTTCTTACATTTTTCAATGATGGATGTCTTCTTTTCATCAGAGATATACAAATCACTTCGCTCGAAACCGAAAGGTCCTACTATTTCATAAACCTCTGCGATTAAGTCTTCTAAAGATTTACCTGTTTTAGCCATGAATTCCCAGATGGTAAGTCCCATCCAAATTCCATCTCTTTCTGGAATGAATGTTTTTAAAGCTATTCCACCAGACTCTTCTCCACCCAATAAAATATCTTCATTTGGGTCTGCCATTTTTCCGGCAATGTATTTGAAACCGATCTTTACTTCATCATGCGCTAAGCCATAATGCTCGCACATAGCTTTGATACGTGGTGTAGAACTGAATCCCGTCACTACTTTCCCCCCCAGACCTTGATATTTCACCAAGTAATGGATTGTTAAAAGGATGATGTGGTGTGAATCAATAAATTCACCCGTTGAGTTGTATAATCCAATTCTATCAGCATCTCCGTCAGTAGCCAATCCACAATGAAGATTATCATCTGATGACATCAATTTTGAAAATTCAACTAGATTTTTTGCAATTGGCTCAGGTGCTTGCCCCATAAAAGATGGGTTTTCATCACAATGCAAAAATGAAATATTCGGTAATAATTTTTTCATTACAGACTGACCAGCGCCATACATGGCGTCATAGGCCCAACCAAAATCAGAATTAGCAATCAAATCAAGATCAAAGGTACTCTTCACCTTATCAATGTACATTTGTTCTAAATCGTTGAACTTTAATAGCCCGTCCTTCTTTGCTTCATCCAAAGAAATACCGTCTAGATTTACATCATTTTCAGAAGGGATTATTTGTTCAATCTGGTCAACTTCATTTGGTAAAAGTGGTCCGCCAAAATCACCTTTAAGTTTATAACCATTATATGAAGGTGGATTGTGCGAAGCCGTAATTACGATACCTAAAGAAGCTTTAAACTCTGTTGTAGCATACGATATCATTGGAGTCGAGACAAAACCTTTATCAGTTGTGATAACCTTTACACCTTGCTTTGTCAATACTTTTGCCACTGTTTGAGCGAACATATCTCCACCAAATCTACAGTCATGCCCTAGCACCACTGAAGGTTTGTCGAATTTTTTATTCAACCATTGAGCAACAGCTATTGTCACCCTGGCAACATTATCAACCGTATATTCCTTAGCGATTATAGCTCGCCAACCGTCTGTTCCAAATTTAATTTCAGCCATTTAGTTTTTTCATTAAAATCCACAAATTTAGCTATAATCAACGGACTAGCTGACATTATTTCTTCAAAAAAAGCACAGAAAAACCTAAAGAGATGTGAGGAAGGCAAGGGTATCTACACCGTCAGCGTAGTCATTGATTTTCGGGGATTGAGCATTTCCAAAACTTTCATAACCTTCACCGACAATTAATTGAAGTTGATTTTCATTTTCCAAAACAAAATCATCAAATTCTTTTTTGTCTTTATATCGAACATAATGAATTACTGCAAGTGGCGAATGTAAGTCCTTAGATTCTCTTAAAATAACAAAACCGTTGTCTAGTATTTGCTCCAAATTCATTAAGAAGACAGCTTTATTATAATCGTAATTATTGGCGTACTTATTGTGATGTACGATATCGTTGAAATCATAGATGGCTTCAAAAAATCGATCTAAGACAAAATCTTCTGGCACCCATATTTGTGATACATTTCGGCAACCTAATCCGTAAAAGTCAAAGATATCTTTACCCAATTCGAAGATCTCCTCCTTGCTTTCTTTTCCTGTTAAAAATGCAATTGAACTTCTATTTTTACGAATTATATGAGGTTGTTTTCCAAAATAACTTTCAAAGTATCTAGCCGAATTATCAGAACCTGTAGCAATAATCGCATCAAAATTCTTCATTGGAGCATCCAGTATCTCCACCCAGTCTATAATTCTTTCATCAAAAAGAGACATTACTTTCAAGAATGCCGGAAAAAGATGGCTGTCATCCGAAGACAGCTTTATAACACTTACATTACCACTCAGGAAAACAGAAATAAAATCATGAAATCCAACTAAAGGAATGTTACCAGCTAATATCAACCCTACTCTTTTAGGCTCGCCCTCCGTAAGACTGTATGCTGACTGCCAAGCCAGTAGCTCTTCTTCTTTTAACCAGGTACTCAGTCCTTTCAATGATTTACGAACTTCATTCTCTTTGAACCAGCCATTGTAAATATGAACCGTTTTTACAAGTTCATTTAACTCTTCGTATTCCTGCTCATTGATACCCAATTCATATCCCGGCCATGGTTTATTCTCACCCAAGTGAGCCATGATAGTTCCGACTTTGATTAAAATATTGTTTTTTTCTGCTAGAATCATGTGAAGACCAATTATATTTGCAAAGCTAAAACGAATTTCAATAGAATGGCAATAATAATTACAGACGAATGTATCAATTGCGGGGCATGTGAACCAGAATGTCCAAATAATGCAATTTACGAAGGAGGAGCTGAATGGAGATATTCAGACGGGACATCTTTAACAGGGATGGTTAACTTGCCAAATCGCGACTTAACGGTTGATGCAGATGCCGATATGGAACCAGTCGATATGGATGTTTATTTCATTTCACCTGATAAGTGCACAGAATGTAAAGGATTTCATGATGAGCCACAATGTGCGGCAGTTTGTCCAGTTGATTGTTGTGTTGATGATGAAGACATTAGAGAAACTGATATTCAGTTATTAGCCAAAAAAGATTTCATGCATTTGGATTAAGTATTCAATTGTTAATATATTTTCCAAAAAACCCTTTCTTGACTGAGTCGAGGCAGGGTTTTTTTTATAATTTCGAACTATGGAAACCCTTGACACTCGGAAAAAGATAGAAGTTTGTTTTTCACCTTACCTCTTCCCTCTTTACAAAGAAGAATTTGATATTATTGTTGTAATAGATGTCTTGAGGGCAACTTCTGCCATTTGCGCAGCTTTCAATAATGGTGTAAAAGAACTTATTCCAGTATCAACTATAGACGAAGCTAGAGAATATCAAAAGAAAGGTTTCTTAGTTGGTGCAGAACGTAAAGGTCAAATTGTAGAAGGATTTGACTTTGGAAACTCTCCATTCTCTTATATGATTGACTCAGTAAAAGATCAGACAGTTGTATTAAGTACAACTAACGGAACAAAATCAATCAACATAGCCAAAGACGCAGGACAGGTTGTCATTGGCGCCCTATCTAACTTAGACGCTTTGAATGAGTGGTTGGTTAAGCAAAACAAGAACATTCTCTGTCTCTGTTCAGGCTGGCAGAATAAATTCAATTTAGAGGATACCATTTGTGCTGGAGCAATCTTAGACCATATGCTGGCGACAGGCAACTACAGATCAGGAGAAGATGCATCCATAGCTTCAAAGTTCCTTTTCTTGAGTGCTAAGGATAATATTTTCGGATATTTAAAAGCGTCATCCCACAGAAGAAGATTGAAAAACTTGAATTTGAATGAAGATATTAAATTTTGCCTCACGCCTAATACAGCACCTGTAATCCCTATTTTGAAAGGTGACAGATTGGTTGCTGTGAATGCTGATGTCCTGATTTGATGAAGCAACTACATCTTTCTCTAATAGTATTGCTTGCCTTACTTTTAACTGCTTGCCCAAAGGTTCCTCAGGGAAATTTAGATCTGGAAGACAATAAGCTAGAAGATAATTTCGAAATCAAGATGTCCAACGGAGGTGGAATGATCAATATTTCGGAAAATCTTAAAGTTTCAAAAGAGGAATCGTTTTGGACCTATAGCAGATATGGCAAAGAAACGACCGTGAAATGGTCAACTTCTGAAGAAGAATTGTCGGAACTTTGCAAAATGCTGAGAAAAAATAACTCTTCTAAAATCACATCAAACAAAAAAGAAGAGGTGTATGATCGCGGGGGCTATGACATATCAATCCAAAACGGAGGTCATGTAACAAGACTGAATAATAGCGGAAGTTCATTTATTGATGAGAAATGGCAAGAAAATTTCAAGGCAATCAGAACAGAAATAGATGACTATGCTCGAACTAAGGTATATCACGGCATGATCTTTTTAAACATGCAATCAACGGCGAAAGTCAG
>JBLFXO010000143.1:0-8799 GCA_047609865.1 Arenicella sp. | reverse complement strand
AACCTTTATTTTTTTGGATGACAGCATCCGTAATGATTGAATGTCCTGAGCCAACTAAACCTTTTAAGGATATTTTGGACTCGTCATAAACCAAATGAGCGCAGATATCCCTGACTTTTTCAGTCTCTTGGTAGGCTAATCTGAATTCCTCAATGGTCATTAGTGCAAAGGTAAGGGTAATATATTGAGATTTTTATAGCCACTGTCTTTAAATTTAAAAACTTCAATTTTTCTAATTATATTTGAATAACGTAATCATTCAGGTCCATTATTAAACTTACACTTCATATTTTAATTGTTGCAATCACATTTGCTTGTCAAATGGATTTGTACGCTCAGAATTCTGACTTAGATCAATTCTATAGATCAACATATGCTCCAAATGAATTGAACAGAAATTCAGCTGAGACTATTAGTCAATTGTACAAAGATTTTAGAAATAACCATAAAGAAACGAGAAACGAGATTGATGAAAAGAAATTCGTTTATGAAAATAATTACTTCCTTGATCATCTCAATAGGTCAGGAAAGATATTTTATGGTGACGAAATTTCAGCTTACCTAAATGAGCTGAAAGACTGGATCATTGAAGATTCGAATTTGAAAAGTAGGGTCAAAGTTTATTTGACGGATTACGCGTATTTGAATGCATTCACTAATGATTTTGGTAATATTTATGTGAACATTGCTTCGGTCGCCAAACTGAATTCAGAAGAGGAATTGCTGTTTTTATTGGCGCACGAAATTTCACATGTCATGTTGGAGCATTCGTATAATAGAGAAGCTTATATAGTCGCATTAGAAAAGTCTGATTTTGAGTTAGATAATGATTTGGCAAATTTTAAAGTACATTCTTTTTCACGTAAAAACGAATTGCAGGCTGATTCTATGGCACACATCCTTCTTGAAGGTAGAGTTAGTCCTTTTCATGAAAGTGAATTGATGTATGCTTTGAAAAATTCAGAAAATCCGGCCATTGTAGGCGGTGTGAATTTAGATTTGTTGATTGGTAAAAAATCCCCAGAGAATGCAGTTTTGCACGACTTATGGGAAGGGCTAGAAGTTGAGATTACTGAATCTTCCGAGGGCAATGACAGCTTGAAGACTCACCCAAGTATAGAAAAAAGAATTGAGCAAATAGACACCTACGACCTTGATAGCTTGGCAATTGAAAGCTATGAATCCATAGGGGAGTTTGATAAATTTAAGGAGCTTTCTCAAAAGGTACTTTTAAATACTTACATAGAATCAGATATGTTCGTTGAAGGGCTCCACTTGGTTTTAAAAATGAGAGAAGTCAATCCGAAAGATCCTTTTTTGGTACAAAACCAACTAAAAATTCTCACTTTAATAGCTCAGAAAAAGTATGATTTGTTTGAGACAGCTCAATTTTATGATGGCTACAATGGGCAATGTGATGATCTTGATTACTTGCGTTTACGAAAGTTTATTTACACACTAAACGAAGTTGACTGGAACATAATCTGCATGAATTATGTTGAACGAATTTCGGGAGACCTTAATAACCTTAATGACTTACAATCAAGAACTTATGAGGTTCAGTATAAGCTGTTTACTTTTAATAATAAAGGGCTTTTTTTTACTGACAGTTCTGGAATAAAGAAATACTATGAGGCTGATTATATTGAGTTGAGTCCTAAATTCAACCTTGACACTCTTGAAATTATTGTAACGATTGATTCTTTGTTGAAAGAAGATCAGAACTATGTTGAAAAATCAGATTCTTCATGTCTCATTGCAGAATACGTAAGGAGCCATACTTTAGATGAATATCACCTTAGTTTATTGAATCAATTTGATGCAGATACTTCAATAAATGATAAAATGGTAGATCCTTCAGATCTGAGAATTCTCATTCATCCAGCTTGGGCCTCAAAGCGTTTCAAAAGAGGGGAAATTCATAAAGCAAATAACTTTGATCCAAGTAAGAAGGTTTTACTTTTTGAATCCAGCGTGTACTACTTTAAATCAGAACATCAGCGATCATTTGAAATTGACTATGAGAAAACAGTTGAGCTCGAAAGTCAGTTAGAAGAGATTACTAAAAAGTACTCTCAATATTACCAATTGAATGAAAATGAGGGGTCTAACAATAAAGTGACGGTAAAGGATTCATACACAAATAAAATCATTCAAATTTGGATTCAAGACCGCATCAGCGCGAGTGAAAATACGTACTCTCGAGTTGATGAACAGTTTCAGGAATTTGTTTTGAACAAAAATATCGAATACTTGGCCTTTACTATTTGTCTTGTAAATCGAAATACGGGTAGGGGAACAAAGTATAATTTAAATTACTATGAAATTTACTTTGATATTAAGAATCAAGGAGTATGTTATATTTCCAAAATTGGGAGCAGACATAACCCTGATATTTATCAATTAGAGCAGCTGGTTTACTTATCAAATATTAGTAAGTCGAAATGAGAAATATCATATTAATCATAGCGCTCCTGGTGTCTTCTGTTGCATTTAGCCAAAAGACCTTTTTAGGCAAACGATTGGCTGTCAGTTTTGGGACTTCACTCAATGCTCCTTTAAATAACAAAGCCATATTTTTTGGTTCCGGTGTTGAAAATGGTTATAACTGGAGTATGTTACCACCAAAAATTGAAACGAACATTGGGGTTGCTATCTTCAAAGGTTTTTCTTTAAATGTTTTTGGATCATTCCAAGGGCTGCAGAATACCACTTTTACGGTTAATAATTATGATTTTGATACGCAATTTCAAAAGAACACTGTTCTTACTGACGAATTTAAATTCAGGACAAATTCTTGGGGCTTAGGCTTTGAGGCTAAATTATTTCGAGAGTTCGCACCAATCGGCAGGTACGTCTTTATTGGTGGGCAAATCAACAAAACATATACTGATGTGTATCCAACCTATGTAACAAGTGTTACTGATCTTATAACTTATGAGGAATTAATTGAAACCGATAAGCGAGAAGTCGGATTACTTATTTCTAAAGATTTAGGAGTAACATTTGGCTTCGGAAGAAATCGATTGTTAACGAGACTTCTTTCTTTAGATTATGGCGTAAGGTCAACTCTTTTCATGAGAGATCGTGAACCACAAACAGTTGTAAGTGATGATTATAAGTCGTATTTTCACGATATTGTTGATAGAATGGCTTTAGTGAACTTGCAAAGTTCAAGTTATATTGAAATTTATTTGAGATTTGGGATATCGTTTTAACATATTGAGAATTGGGATTATTATTATCTCAATCTGTGCGTTACAGTCATGTAGAAAGGAGATAGTGCACGTTCCTGGCATTACCTCATCTGATGGTGAAGATGATACCACTCAAACTGGTACAAGTTCGTCATGGACTGCAGTAACTAGTGAGACAGGATTAGATTTGTTATCGATAGAGGTTTTCAATAATGAAATTTACGTTGGTGGTAATTTCGAGTTGTTTGCAGATTCGCTCGAGGGATTTGTAAAATTGAATTCACAGGGGCAAGTGGTTCAAGCCGCACCGGGTAATTGGTATTTTGGAGGTGTTACAGATATGGAGGTTATCAATAACGAACTATATGTTTCTGGAGCGTTTAGTTACTTTAATTTGCCCCAGCTAATTAGTGCTTACAGTTTTTTTAAGATGGATGCGGGTGGAATAATCTCTGAAGTAGAGATTACTACTGAGGCCTTTGATAATATCCGAGACATTACTGAATTTAATGGTGGGATAGTTGTTTCGGGATATTTCACCCCGGATACCGATAATTCATTCGTTACAGGAAATGTTGATTTTTTACAAAACGAAGTGCCTCAAGGCCTTGCCGTATTGGATGCCCATGTATATCAAACCGTGGTTCACGAAGGAGTGTTGTTTGCTGTTGGGAACGAAATTATACTCAAGAAATGGGATGGAGCAGCTTGGAATGATGAAATATACTATCAACCTCATTGGCAAGATGAAGTTTACGCCCTTGCATCTTTTGAATCTGAGCTTTACATTTTGGGTAATTTCCAAAATGGAGTTTTATTAAAGAAGATGGATGCAGGAGGAGTTTGGTCTAATGTTTCTGATATTACTTCTTTAGGAACACCGAGTTTCATGGATGATATTGTTGTCGTGGATGGAAAGCTTTATGTGTTAGGGTCTGGCATGCAATTGGACGGAGTGCTTTCTTCTAATGTGATTTCTTTTGATGGCGTTGAATGGACAGCAATTGGTAATATGACCTCTTCTGCTCGTGATATGACGTCTAAGGATGGTAAGTTAGTGTTAGCAACTGATAATGGAGTATATGAAATTGATAAGTAAGCTCATTTTTGCGGTTATGCTCGTTGCTCTTGCCGGATCATCTTGTAAGAAAGAGATTCCTGTAGATTTGAATTGGAGTGGACCAGAAGACACCACTGCAACATTTATTGATATTCAAGGCACACAATGGGCGAGTATTGAAAGTGATTTCTTTTCAGATGAACGCGCTATGGCCATGATGACAGTAGACGATAAATTACTGGTAACCTATTTAGACATATCTTCTTTGTCAGGCAATTTTAGCGGGACATCATTTCTGGAACATGGGCAAAGTTTTGGCGGATTTGGTATTGAGAAATTGCAATTGGTAGACGGGTCTGTTTATGGTCTTGGTCTTATGGATACTTATGGAGGTGTCGTTTACAATCCAGGTCAAAATAGTCCATGGACTGGCGTTGCGAGTGTAGGAACGAATATGTATTCCTATGAAAAATATAATGATAATTTTTATGCTGCTTGTGGAATCGCACCTTACATTAGGTCAAACGAATCTGGCCCTTGGGCGGATGTTGGAGATGGCTTAGATGCAAAAGTTTTCGACCTGATCAATTTTGATGGAAAGCTGGTTGCTGGGGGTGGATTTACGTCTTCGGGAAGTACATCCTTAAATAGAGTAGCTCAATGGGATGGAACTTCTTGGACACCTTTAGGACAGGGCTTAGATGGTACGGTGACGGATTTGCTAATTCATGACGGCAAATTAATTGCTCTTGGATATTTTGAGAGTTCAGGTTCTGGAAACACAAATTGTTCTTATGTCGCACAATGGGATGGAACTTCATGGACGGATGTTGGTGGTGGACTCGTTGGCGGCGGAAGTGCAAGAAAAGGAATTTCTTACGGGGATCAATTAATTATAGGTGGAGAGTTTACTGGTTCAGCATCAGTGTTGTCTTCAAATATTATAAAATTTGATGGAACGAGTTGGCAAACATTAGGAGGTGGAGTTTCTGAAAGGATTGAAGAGTTGGATGTTTATAATGGGCGCCTCTATGTAGCTAATGGGCCATCATTTGGGTCAAACTTCATTCTTCGTCTTGATTGAAACCTCAGTTAATTTTGGCATAAGAAGTACAAAGTTTATATTTCTCTTCTATCAAATTATCCTTAAATTTAAAGTCTGATGAAAGGGACTATAATCTTCTTTTTTTTGGTATTAACAGTTGCGTTCGCATCTTGCAGAAAAGACGCTGTGATTGGGCCATACGAGGAGCCAGCAGACACAACAGTTGTCATTGTCACTACTTATGGACCTGAATTGCCAGCAACTTTAAATGATTATGCAGGACACGAATATCCTCAACATTTCTTGGATGACCCTTTACTGAATTTAATTGGTGGTTTTGGCGGTAACACGGTTACAAATGAGGGGTCTACTCTGGGAAGAGTACTGTTTTACGATAAGAATTTGTCGGCGAACAATACCATTTCTTGCGGGAGCTGTCATCATCAAGACAAAGGATTTACAGATGGATTAGCATTTAGTCCAGGATTTGAAGGACAATTGACTGGCAGAAATTCAATGTCAATCGTAAATGGAGATTTTCAAGGAAGGATGTTTTGGGATAGAAGAGCCAATAGTGTAGAGACACAAGTACTAATGCCAATTCAAGATCCTATCGAAATGGGAATGGATTTGGCTGATTTGGTGATGAAACTGGACACTCTTCCTTATTATGCAGATCTCTTTGAAGCTGCTTTTGGGTCTGCAGAAATTACTTCGCAAAAAATTGCTGTAGCACTAGGTCAGTTTGTTCGTTCTATTAGATCTTACAGAACTAAATATGATGTTGGGGTTCCGTTGAACTTTTCAAACTTTACAACTGAAGAAGAATTAGGAAGGCAACTTTTTACAAACGGTGATTTCAGATGTAATTCATGCCACGCTACACAAAATATTGGCGGTCCGTTTGAACAACATAATGGTATTGATTCCATTCCTGTTGATGAAGGAGTTGGTGGATTCACTAATGACCCTGACGAAATTGGTATGTTCAAGACAGTCAGTTTGAGAAATATTGAATTGACAGCACCTTATATGCATGATGGAAGATTCGCAAGCCTTGATGAGGTGATGGATTTTTATTCAACAGACATTGAACAACACGCTAACTTGGATGGTAGGCTTGCAGTGGGTTATGTTACCGGAGGAACTCCTTTGCAATTTAATTTCACTCAGGCCGAAAAATCAGCCATGATAGCTTTCTTGAATACGCTCACTGATTGGGAAATGGTAAATGATACCATTTACTCTGATCCTTTTCCAGAGTAATAATCGTGATCTTTTTGTCATTTTGTCAGAACTCTTGTGATGGCATAGTTTGTGAGCTCATTAGTTCAAAACAATTGATATGATATTACTTATTTTGACTGCGACAGTTCTTACTTTATTAATTCTTATTCAGAACCCACAAGCCACTAATAAAGGTGTTGCTTCATTCGTTGGAGCTAAATCTTCAAATGGTGTTTTAAAGAATGGTACTTGGTTGTTCGGACTAAGTTTGTTTGTCTTGACCTTGGCTTTAGGATAGTCTCAGAAATTCTTTTTTCTGAGCTGGCTAACTTTTCGAGACATCCTAAATTCATCTTATTCATAAGTGCTATTTTGATTAACTTTAAAACCATGAATCGCCTTCATTTAGTCGCTATATTTTTAATTTTAAGTATATCAACTTTCTCTCAGGATGAAGAGATTGCACAGCTCAAAATTCAAATAGAAAAAACAACATCAAAACGTGCAAAGGTTGACCTCTTGCATCAATACGTTTGGGAATTATCATACTACGACCCGTCATCTTCTATTGAGCCCGCCAGAGAAGCACTTGAACTTTCTATTGAATTGGATGATTCATCTTTGATTGCACAGAGCTATAACAGAATTGGCCTGGTACATGATTATGCCGGTAATTTTGAATTGGCAGAGAAGTATTATATCAAGTCTTACGGAATCATGAAACGAGTTGATGGTGAATCAAAGACTGATGGTGTTCTGAATAACCTTGGAAGCATTTATTACTATTTAGGACGCTATCAAGAGTCAATGGACTATTATTTAAAATCACTTAAAATTCGGGAGGATAAAAAAGATGAGAATGACCCCGAGACTCTTAAAAAAATAGCACAATCTTATAACAACATTGGTTTATTGTTAAAGCGCCAGCAGAATTATTCAGGTGCTGTTGAGTATTACCAAAAGGCTCTTGAAATTAAAGCCAATCTGGGAGATGCTTCAGGCGAGATTGTTTCAAGGTCAAACTTAGGATCGCTTTATATGGCGATAGATTCAGTTGAATTGTCTTATGTCGAATTCCAAAAAGCACTTGACTTAACGGACTCATTAGATGATTTTGTAGCTAAAGCTATGCTGTTAAATAATCTCGGATTGTTAAAGGTGAAAGAAAATGCCTTTAGAAGCGCCGAGAATTACTATAATAAATCAGTTACTCTGTATTCAGAGATTAATGACATGAACGGAGAAGCCACCGTATTGCTGAACTTATCCAGCTTGTATTTTGATTTAAAAAGAACGACAGATGCGAGAAACACCGCCGAAAAGGTGTTGAGAATCGGGAAAACTACTGGTTCTGTAGATGTTGAAATAACAGCCCTTCATCTTTTATCAAAGATTGAAGAATCAGTGAATCCAAAAAAGTCATTAGGCTATTTACAAGAATACATCACCCTAAAAGATTCAGTAGATGCTGTAGAAATTACACAGCAAATCAACCAGCAGGCTGTGATGTATGAGACAGAGAAAAAAGAGAATGAGATTGAACTATTGAAGAAAGATCAGACGATTCAACAGGCCGAAATTGAAAGTCAAGATATTGTGATTTCCAGGAACAGAAATTACATGATTTTTCTAATGTTGGGTATCGTGATGCTGATAGTAATTGGCGTGAGTCTTGTGCTTTATTTCAGATCAAGAAAAGAAGCAGCAGAAGAACGAGCAAGTAAATTGCATACTCAACATCAAAGAGAAATTGATGGGCTGCGATCTCTTTTATCAAAAGAAGTTGAAATTGAACGAAGCGAAGATTTGAGCTTTGGGATAAGTCAAGATGACTTGAATCAGTACTTATTAAATCCACTATCTGAAAGAGAAATTGAAGTTTTGTATAAGATTGCTAAAGGCAAAATGAATAAAGAAATTGCGGATGAACTGTTCATTTCTGTGAATACGGTTAAAACGCATATCCTTCATATTTATGAAAAACTGGCGGTACAAAATAGAACTGAAGCAGCTGTGAAAGCAAATAGCATGAAGATCATAAAATAAGCGTTTTTTGGCTAGAAACAGCAAAATCACCCAGATGGGTGATAGCCATCCTTATTGAATTAGAGAAGTTTGAGGTGTCAAAACAAAAACTTTTTTAATTATGAAATTTAAAACAATTTTCAACACAACTTTACTGTTGTTATTATCCATTTCGGCTTTCGCACAACCATCAAACGAAACGCTAAAATCAAAAGTTCACGCGTATTACAAAGATCCCTCTAAAA
>JBLFXO010000142.1:0-8910 GCA_047609865.1 Arenicella sp. | reverse complement strand
TAGAGATAAAATTATTTTCAGTTCATTCATTTTTTTAGTATTTTATCCAAAGGGCCATGGAGGTGTAAGTTATGTATGTTTTAGGCGAAGATAGGTGATTGATGCCTACCTCTTCTTCCTAGCGTTCTTATTCTGGATTTTGTCACCACGTCTGATTGGCTTCTTGTACTTCTCTTTCAATTGTTGAGAATAACTTTTCTTCTCCACCTTTTCCTTACTGTTCTTGGCAGATTTTGAATGATGTGAAGCTCCAACTTCTCTTGACTTGTGTTTGTCAGACTGCTCTCCAGATTCAACTTTTGGTTCTTCTTCTGGTGTTAATTCATGAGATACTTCTACTTCTTCAGGGAATACGGTCAATGGAATCTTATAATTCATCAAAGTCTCAATGTCATCTTTTAATCCCATCTCCTTTTCATTGAAGAATAGAATTGATCTTCCTTGTTGTTCAGCTCTACCAGTTCTACCAATACGGTGAATGTAGTTTTCAGGATAAAGAGGTGTATCAAAACTGATGACAGTCGTAATCTTTTCAATATCGATACCACGTGAGATTACATCCGTTGCAATTAATATTCTACTGGTTCCTTTTACAAATCTCTCAACAGATTTAATTCTATGATTTTGCTCTTTTCTAGAGTGAATCACAGACATCTCTGTTTGAAAATCTAATGTTTCAAAAAGTCTGTCAGCGCTTACTTTAGTAGCTGCAAATATTAAGACTTTACTATGTTCTTCTTTGTCTGCTAGAATGTGATTCAATAAGTTGGCCTTCGTGTAAAAATTAGGAACCGCGTACGATTCTTGGCTAATAGTATCTAATGGAGTTCCGCTTATTGAAATGGTTTTCTTAACAGGATTCACCAAAAAGTCATCTGTCAACTGATCTACATAAGTAGTCATGGTTGCCGAGAATAGAATATTCTGCCTTTTGGTTGGCAAGTGGTCAAATATGTGTTTTAACTGAGTTTTAAATCCAAAATCGAGCATGATATCAACTTCGTCAATCACCAATTTCTTGATGGATTTGAGTCTTAATACGTTCGATAAAACTAGATCGTACAATCTTCGTGGCGTGCCCACAATGATATCTATCCCTTCGGTAATGGCATTTTTTTGAGTGTTTATGTTAGTTCCACCATAAACTGCTATTGCTCTGACAGAGATATAAGGAGTCAATTTTTCAATCTCACTGACTATCTGAATAACCAATTCTCTTGTAGGCGCCATGATAAGCACCTTAGGGTTTGGTTCGTCTGAATATTTTAAATCTTGCAAAATAGGAAGTAGGTAGGCAATAGTTTTACCTGTCCCAGTTTGTGCAATCCCAACAAAGTCAGAGCCTGCGAGTATAGTAGAGTACGACTCTTGCTGAATAGGGGTTGGTTTATCAAACCCTAAATCAGTGATTGCATTTTGCAATTGCTTCTTGATTTTGAAATCTTCGAAAGTATTCATGATGATCTTTGTTAGGTGTTATCTACTATTTTGTTCTTAGTTCCTCTTTTAATCAGGTAAAAAAGGGCACCTAGAAAAGGCAAAAACACAATAATTAATATCCACTTTATTTTTTCATTCCTGTCAAAGGTACTCTTCAATAGGTTAATGATGCAAATTATTGTGAGTATGATTAGAAGAAAGATGAATACTTTCCAAAACATTAGACCGAAACTAGGTGTTTGTAATTCCATGCTGGACTTCTGAAGTGAATAATAGAAGAATTACTTTTCCAAAACTTTATCGGCAACCTTTTGAGCGTCTTCGCAATATTTGTCATCACCTTTCAATGTCCATTCTCCGGTTGTTTTGATGTAATGCCAAACTGTATTCTCCACAACTTTAGCATATCCGCCATGCAGCGTCAACAATTCTTGAATCTCTTTTGTATAATTTTCTAGTGATAGTTCGCCATCTCTAAAACGATCCCACTGTCTATTAATGTGCTTAGCTTGTTGCTTGCATTCTGGTTTTGTCGCTTTGAAAGCCATTAAATAAAGCGAAAGCGCTTTGGCTTCAGGTGTAGGTTTTTCCATTGTATTTGAATTCTATTAGACAAAGATATGCTTTTTTGGATGGTTTTTAGAATAGTACACACCCTGATCGTGTGACACCAATTAAGAACAATAGCCCGATAAATTTAAATTATCGGGCTATTTTGACTTTAATATTTGTTACTTCGGTTACTTCTTAGTCCAGTTGCTTTCAATTTCGCATCCACCAGAACGCAGTAAAGCTAGAATAGGGCAACGAGCATCAACTTGCGCACCTAAGGTTTTGATTTGCTCTGCGGTAGCGTCTCCGCTCACAACCGCATCCATGCGGACATTCTTGTAACTTCCATTTGAATGATCAGCTATTCCCATGAATCCAGAAAGGTCTAAATCAATCTCAGCATTGATATCAATTTTACCAATCTTAATTTCAAGTTCCTCAGCAACAACCTGCGCTTGTTCATTTTGACATCCAGCCAAAGAAGCAATGAAATATTGCATAGGGTTTGCTCCTGAATTTGATCCACCGTCTTCGACAGATTCATCTAATTGAAGTTTCCATTCTGTGTCAGTAATTTGTACGCTAGTTGGCCATCCGTTTCCTTCAGCAACTGCTTTAAATGTCTCTACGTGTTCGTTTTCCATTTTTAATGGTTTAAATTATTTATCGCCTTCCATTACTTCAATTAGTAATTCTTCAAGCTTATACATCTTTTGAGCATCCAAATCTTCCATTATAACTGAAGTACTATTTCCTACTAAGTCAAGTTTGTAAGACTTATCCTGAAGAATAATGCTGCTCCTTATTTTTATTTCATGCCCCCATTTGTTTAAATGGCCATTCTTCAAATCTTTATTAATGTTCTTGTTTAGTTGCTTATCTTCTATAAAGCTTACAATCGATTTGATATCAGAGTTTTTTAATAGGAGAGTATCTGTATACCTCATGTTGTCGTGGTCATTGATACGAATCAAAGTGTCGTGGGAAAGGGTCCAATGACGCTCTCTTAAATGGAATTCCTTTTTGTTATGATCATTTCGGTAATTGCCAAAGAGAATATCAAATTCAATTTTTTCTTGAGCGCTTGATAGCAGAGGCGCAAAAAGAGTAATCAAAAGAAATCCTTTTATAAGGTTCATCTGTTGGCCTTTATCTTCTTCTAGGACCGAATTGGCGATAGTTTTCTTTATCTGACCAGAACTCATGACATTTGGCCTGCAGCCCTTTGAAAAACTTGGAGTTCGGCTGAGAAGTTTCAGGTGATAATTCATAGAGCTCTTCACACATGGCATAAAGGCTTTCTAAAATAGGTTTACTTATCGAACCACTTTTGTAAACTACAACAGCACCTAAAGGAGGTCTGCCGTTCTTCACTTCATCCAGCGAAATGGCTTCGATATCTTCAGCGAAACTATCTCTGTCATCAGGGTCTTGAAAGTCATATCCTGTATCTGAAGCGGTATTCAACCTACCATACGTGATCGTTTGATTTTTGACAGCCAATTCAATTAGTGCCTTTCTTATTTCTCTATCAACGTATATCTCATCCATAACTTAAAGGTAAGGTTTTATTAGAATGTCTGACGGCGCCGAATATTAAGAATTAAAGAATACTTTCAAATTAACTATGGCTTTTGGTTGACAATGTGTATGAATTCAAAAAAGGTAAAGTTTACACCTGGCATTCAAACTATCAAAGTTATTTGAATTATCCACTGAGAATATTTTTGATAACTCTGACGAAAGCTGAAGCGTACTTAAAATTTGACGCCTATCAGACAAACATCATCTACCTGTTCTAATTCTCCTTGCCAATCTGTAAAAGTTTTCCGAATATAATTATGCTGATCTTCCATACTTAAATGAGACACAGAAAGCAGGTGTTCTCGCATCTTTTTCACCATGAACTTTTTGCCTTTTGGTCCGCCAAATTGATCTTGAAACCCATCTGTTAAAGTGTATATTTGATCTCCTTTTTGCATTTCGAATTCTCCGCCGGAGAATGGTATGTGATCTTTGTCATGCTTGCCAATTGGCATTTTATTCGGTTTGATTTCAATTAATTCTTTATTTCTAATCACCCATATTGGATTCTGAGCTGCGGCATAAGTGAAGCCGCTATTTTCAAAATCAAAACAAACGATAGATGCATCCATGCCGTCTTTGCCACCTTCAGTACTTCCGTCTTTTTTCAATCGTTGAATAATGTTTTTACGGGCCAGATTAAAAATCTCTGCTGGCTCAGAAACTTTTTGTTCAACGGCTTTTTCTATTGATGTGATATTGAGAATGCTCATGATTGCACCAGGTACTCCGTGTCCTGTACTATCTGCATTTACCATTGCAAAATTACCATTGGCTAATTCGCCGGCCCAATAAAAATCCCCACTAACCGCCTCTTTAGGTTTGAAGAAAACAAAATAATCTTTTAGATGTTTATTTAATATCTCATCAGTGGCCAAAAAGCTGCGCTGAATTCTTTCAGCGTAGTTGATACTATCTGTTATTTCTTTATGCGCTTCTTCAACGACTTCTTTTTGTCGCTGAACAAGAGCATTTTGTTCTGCTAGCTCTTCTTCTGTTTGTTTTTGTTTAATTACGATAGCCTTGAACAGTCTCATCCATCCAAAGACAGCAGCCAGAAAAATGACTGCTCCAAACGACAGCATTAAAGTAGAGCCTGGCCAATACATTGTCTTGAACACATAGCCTAAAACCAAAAGCGTAACTCCCAATAAATCACCAAGACTCAAGAAGAAGGTATATTGCCAACTTTTAGTATACCCTCTCCATTTTTCATATCTGTTTTTCACTACCAAAGGACCAATAGCAAAACATGCGTAAAGCGACAAAAGAATTAATAGCACACCAGCTCCTGGTAGATGAAAATGTCTCATGATAAATAGAGCAATGCCTAATGTAATGCCTATAGAGATTAGTATAAATGTTGCTTTTTTTCGTTTAGAACTCACTTTGAATAATTGAGTGAAAGCAATCCCTAGATTAAGGATAATTAGACAGAAAAGAATGGTGAAAATCTGTAAGGCATTTATCCCAGAATTTGGGACGGAATCAGAGCTTGTTACAACGACCAAAAAAACGGTAAAAGAGACTATTCCAAGGATTATCATTAGAAGACCAATTCGCTTGTAATTACTATGTTTACTCCTCGGTTTCATTAAATGATTTTGATCTTTTTCTATGGCTAATGCCTAATTGATTGTCGTTGGTCAAAGATAGCCAATTTTGGATGGAGACCTTTATCAATCAACTAACCAACAAATTTTAAAATGTTAGAATGAATTTCCTTCATCCTAAGGTTTATGGATCTTAAGAAATCACTGACTGATTGAGATTTCCACTCGTCTATTAATTTTTCGGCCTTCTTCAGTATCATTTGACATC
Organism: Arenicella sp.; assembly: GCA_047609865.1. Taxonomy (GTDB): domain Bacteria; phylum Bacteroidota; class Bacteroidia; order Flavobacteriales_D; family Crocinitomicaceae; genus Paracrocinitomix. Next base: position 3,513 of record JBLFXO010000142.1, on the reverse strand, counting down.
AATGGCTCTGTGTCACCTTTTCCTTTAATGGAAATCACGGCTGAATTTATTCCATTTTTGACGAGAAAGGACTTTAGAGAATTAGCTCTGTCGTAAGATAGTTTTTGGTTGAATGCTTCATCTCCGACATTGTCAGTATGTCCTGTAATCAGAAGTTTATACTGAGATCGTGTTTTTAAATATTGAATAAGTTCCTCTACTTCTGGATAATCATTTCCTAATAAAACCGATTTCCCAGATTCAAAAAGCAGCTTATCAAAAGCATAGATTTCCCCATTTTTGTAATTTGCAATGGAGTCGCTCTTTGGATTTTCTACAATGATGTCGTCTGGTACTATTTGTCCTGAATCTTCAATAAGTGTGAGTGATATGTCGTCAATAAAGTAGTGAGCATATTTTGAAACACCTTGAATTTCTCCATGTTTGACTCCATTGTCTACATAGGTGAATGATCCGAAGGTCAAGTATTGTTCACCGCCGCTGGCCTTATAAAGAGTGGAGAGTTCTAGCCATTCTTTCTTATTGCTGAAATCTCCCGTGAATTTAACCTTAGGTACAATTTGTAAATCCTCATTATTGGGAACCTTGAATGATTTTGCTGAAAAGAGGGCGTTGAATTCGTCAATTTGACTGAGACCAGCTTTATCTCCACAGCTCACATATGCTACAATCTTATATCGCTTATTCTTAACCAAAGTTGAACGTAATTTGACTTGAAGATATTCTCGAAAATCTTTGGTCATACAAAGTCCCATATATGCCTTTCCCGTTCTAGGTTCTTGCTTACCAAAATGATTTTTTGGAGTCCCGGCCTTTTTGTTTGGGCAGCCGGCATGGTAATAATCTCCAGCACCAATTGAATTTGGAATCGTCCAGACGGCAAGACATTGTCGACCTTGAGCTACATCATCTGGCAATTTCTTATACTTTTCAAAACTCGAATTCGGAATGAGATTGCCTGATTGCGCTATCAATAAAGAGGAAGACAGGAATGTCAGAAAGAGAAGAAGGTGTTTCATTTGAGCTGGTGAAGATACGGTATCTTATAAATGGGGGAATGATTAATAGTTACAAATCTTCAATAACAGATTATGTTATGATGCTTAGTTTTTCTTGCCTTTTTTCTCTCTACAATTTCTTTGGTCAAAAGGTCGACTAACAGACTTGGCGTGTAGTTGATGTGGTGATACTCACCCCGAAACCATGATTTAGATTGTCCTTGAATAGTCAGTAAAATTCTATTCTTATATTCTGGAGGGTGGAAATCTCCTCCAGGGCAACAATGAAGTGCTAATTTAATTTTTTCTGCATTTATTCCTATTTTTTCTTTGGCCATTAGAACTAATTCGGCCTGAGTGATGAGGTCGATTCCCTTTCTTCCTTTCACTAAAGTTGTTTGCAGTTCGTTAACATTCTCGATTGAATCTGATCCATGAAAAGCTATTTCATCAAATTCTATTCGGTATTGGCCTAAGTATAAAAAATAAGTGTATTTCCATTCAGAGCATATTAGAGTATCACCGCGATCACAGTAATGCATTCTGAACTCCCTCGGGTCATTGTACAAATACTTCTCGCAAAAAAGGCTTCCGTATTTCTCTGTAACTATAGAATCAGCTCGTCCTTTTTTTATCATAAAGTATTCCCAATTTCTAGCATTTCTGAGTCTATACTTATCGGTTCTAACTTCTTCTATTGTTTGGTCTTGTTGAGAATATCCAACAGAATTAATTCCGAATTGAAAGAAGGAATAGAGTAGGAGGGCGTATAATGTTGGCTGTTTAATAATCTTGGCTTTGATTAAAGATAGGGATTTTTAGTTCAGATATTTAATCCGGTTAAAGTGAATTCGAAAGTAGTTCTTCCTCCTGGTGTTGAGGGGTTTCGGACAGTGATAGTAAAGTTAGTGCATGAAGGCGCAGAACCGACTGCGTATCGTAAACGACCGTTACCACGTCTATACAAGTTGCAATCTGTGCCTATGAGTTCGATTTTTACTTTTTTTCCATCTTTTCTGGCCTCAAATAACATTGAGTTTCCTGAATATGCGTAGCCTTTATCTGTTTTGACGACTGATTGTGATTCTGTTACTATATTCAGAGTGATGCCGTCCTTGTGGATAGCAGTTTTTGTGTAGTCATCAAATCCTTGAGTTAAGCCATGAAAAGATGACGAGATCAAAATGAATGTAAAAATGGTTTTCAAGATTTTCATAGGAAGTACTTTTTTCAATCTTATATGTCTTGAATTGAAAATTGTAACCAAGCTCTAATCACTGGGCGAAGAAGCCGTCAGTACCTTCGAGCGTGATAAACAACTCTGTCAGCTTTTCCTTTAAACCAATTACCAGCTTCTAATTCTAATTCGTCACCATCTCCTATCCAAGCAATAAAGAAAGATCTGTATTCACCATCAATCGTAAAATACATTTTTTGACGTTTACGAATCTTTTTGGCCCAGTCTCTTGAAATGTTTAGAAACTTAGGCATAACCCATGGATATTCTTGAACCCACATCTCACCATAACAGCACCAAAGGGTATCCATTCTCTCCCATTTACCAACTAGGAAATCAGGACTTAAAGTGATCTTCTCAAGATTAAAAACTATGTTGCTGTCCATTTTCTGTTTGTAGTAATATTCACCATCAAAATATAAATAGCTCAAACTGTCTTTAGTGAACACTCTTGATTCTTCACCGAAACCATCAAGAGCATCCGGTAAAACAACTTCATTAGACATTTTCATTTCACTTCCCTCTATTTCATAATCTGCATAAGAATGCATTCTATGCGGGTAGGTGAGGTAATAGATTTTTGAATTGGAAATGTATATCGATCCATGAACCTTATTTGCTTCATACATGGCATCTCCATTTGGTGTATAATACCCGGAGCTTACTGCTCGTATCCAACCACCCATAATATGCTCCTTTTTGAATGGAAAACTGTCAATCACCCTACCTGGGGTCATGTCTCGATATCCTCCATGCATTGGCATAAGTTCGAAAAGATTTATTGTGGTGTCTAAGGCGAATGGCCAAGCATTGATGTCAATATTGATAGTGCTGTCTAGACTTGAGAGGTTGGAAGAAAGTGAGTCCGTTTTAGTAGAATCGGTTTGAGCCGAAGAAGTAAAGGGTGAAAATAGGAGTATGAAAAATGATAATCGTAACATGGGTTATTGAGTCAACGTGAATTGGGGTCGGATATTACTCATTCTCGGGTTTAATGCCACAAATATTTGTCTTGGTGACTTCTGTTCGCCATATTTTCCCATACTTATGATCTAAATATTCTACGACAACTTCATTGTAAGTGTCAAAAGCTTTAGGTGGCAATACAATGCAACCCGTTTTACCGAAAAAATATTGAAGTTCATACTTTTCCTGAAATGCGCTATCGGTTGAGCCTAAGAGATAAGTAGACTTATGCACTAACCAGATGTTATTGTGAGCCACGTCATACTCAGCCATTCGTTTGACTTCTTGTCTATAAATGTCATAGTTTGGTGC
>JBLFXO010000141.1:0-8913 GCA_047609865.1 Arenicella sp. | reverse complement strand
ATCGTGGGCATCCTGTTTGGGGTTTGGATTATTTTTTCCTGGTTTTATTCTGGATGGAGTTCGAACATAAGCTATGGTGATATTGGATATGATTTGACTGATTATGAGACAGGTGTGGAAGAGGAAGGTAGTGGTGATACCGCATTTTACGCCTTCGGAGGTGAGTTCTTTACCAATAAAGTCGAATGGCTTGATAATAATCAGAATCAATACAAAGCTGTTTTCAAGGTACATGAAGAATATTTAGAGCCATCAACTAAATACAGAGAGCGCATAAGAAGTAATGCTTCTTGGACTAATCTATATGGGGGCTTGGCGCAATTTGATGAGGGTAAGCTTGATGAGATATTGGAGATGTTCGAAGATATTAAGGAGGAAAACGATCTTAGTCAAAAAGAGTTTGCAGATATGGTGGTGACTTCGATACAAAACATTTCTTATGTCCTTGTTCATCAATACTCTCATGCGAAAGCAGACAGATTATGGGGTGGTTTTTATGAAGAATATCATGAAAGCGGCGAAGCATGTTTAGAGAACATAAAATTTGGTATACAATCTCCGGTAGAGTTTATGTCTAATTTCAAAGGTGATTGTGATACAAGAGCCCTACTATGCTATTTGATTTTAAAAGATTTTGGCTTTGATGTCGCTATGTTGGGCAGTGAGGAATACGGTCACGAAGTTTTAGGGATTAGTGGGAATTATAGAGGAAGCTTTCTCAAGAAAGACGGGATTAAATATTACGCATGGGAAACCACGGCAGTGGGTTATAGCCCTGGAGTTATGTCCTCAGATTGTTCAGATATGGATTATTGGACTATTGACCTTTGTAGTAGAGATTAATTAATAGAAATTATGGATAATGAAATTTTAATAGCTGTTTTAGAATTGGGTTTAGCTCTCTTCATTGGAATTGGAACCTTGTTCCTCACAAAGTTCATTTTCACAAAGATCTATGAGAAGAAAACTGGAGAAGACTTTCCTTATAAAAACTTGGCATTTATGATCTTTCTTTCAGGATCAATATTTGGTGTGGCTTGGCTTATTTATGGCATAACCGCCCCCCTGGACACAACGCTTGTTATGTTAATGTCAAGTGATGCTTCTGGATGGCAAATTTTAATAGAATTCTCAAAATACATGGGACTCTTCCTGTTTTTTGGTTATATCCTGGGTTTCGGATTAAATTACCTTACCTTTTTACTTTTCTCCACACTAACAAAAAAGGTGAATGAATTTGATGAAATAAAAGAGGGGAATGTGGGAGTAGCTATTATGATTTCCGTGGTAATCATTGTGATGTCTCTTTTTTGTCAAGCGCCATTCATAGATTTCCTTGAATCAATGATGCCTTTTCCTGAAATACCAGGTTTTCGCTAATTTTATAAGTCCGGAATGTTTCGCTTAGCATCTCTTTTGATAAGAATCCTTTTAAACCATTAAACATTTCGTAAATTTACCTCAATGAAAAGCAAGTACCTATTCACAGTCCTTATGCTGTCCTGTTTTTTTCTTTTTCCAAGCATTTTATTTGCTGAAGACTGGAAGCTAGAGAGAAATATAGACGGAATTAAAGTTTACACTCGAGCAACAGAAGGCTCAGAGATACTTGAGTTCAAAACGACTTGTGAAGTTGACGCGAGTCGTTTGAGAGTGGCAGAAGTTGTAGCAAGAATTACAGACTATCCAAATTGGTTTCCAGAATGCGAGAATGCTCAGGTCTTAAAGTCTATCAGCTCAACAAAAAGAAAAATCTATTACGAGATTGATTTACCTTGGCCTGCATCCAATAGAGATATAGTGATGTTTCTAAGGGTGGAAGTCAATAATGCAAAGAAAACTACCTATCTATACTTTGATCATACAACTGGAGGCAAAGCAGAAAAGGATGGAGTGATTCGTATGCCAAATGCTAAGGGATATTGGAAGTTGGAGACAGCTGGCTCTAAAACAAAAGTTCATTACCAGTTCTTGGCAGACCCAGGAGGTAGTTTACCAACTTGGATCATTAATTTGTTCATTGTAGATGGGCCTTATGATACTATGGTGGCTCTTCGCGAAAAATTAAAAAAATAATACTTTGGTTTGTTTTTTGCATTCGTATATTTGTCTAAGTATAAACACATAGTTATTAGGTATTTAAGTGTCATATTATTATTGATTGGGTTTAATTCATTTTCTCAAAAGATTAGGGTTACCGCAATGAACAGAGATTTTGAAAAGTTTCGAAATGCTTCTCATTTTGACTTTGTTAATGACGATTTTGATACTACTAAATTAACTTGGGTGAACGACCTCACTATTAAATTTGACACTGCCTCTGACGGTATGATAGGCGAGTGCTACAAGCTTTTAAAGACTAAAGCAAATAGGTTTGGGGCTAACGCATTTAAAGTTAAAGAAAGTGACGTTTACAAAAGGGGAAGAGGGAAGTTTATAACTATTTCAACCTATATGATTAGAATGGAGAATAGAGTAGAGAATCTAAGCCTCATGAATTCTAATACGGTATACTTATTTGGCTTATTAGGCCATCACAGCTCAATTCCTGGTTACAAAGTTTTGGTAAATGAACAAGATCATATGATTAATGAGCTAACCTATTTTAAACTAGACTGTATGGATAAAGAGAAGATTTATATAAGACTGGGTTCCAAGTCAAGGGGTGCTGAAAAGCGCCTTGCGATAGAGGAGGGGATGAGGCCAAAGTTCTTCTACTTTCACATGGTTAAAGGCTCCTTCAAAAATGCTTGGATAGATGAATACAGTCCAAATTTTGGAATGTTCTTGTCTCAAGTATTGAGAAAAGCATCTTAAACGTATAGATGAGTCATTCATTTTCAATTGATTGTCTATATTTGCCGAAAAATTAAGCTATGCGAGCCTTCCTGATTATCATTATTTCCCCATTCTTTTCATACGCTCAAACAAGCAGCAATAAATCAATGTTACCAGGTAATTGGATGGGGATTGAGATGTATCAGGATGACAATAGTTATGATGGTGAAAACATCTTTTTGCCCAATGAAGAGTTCATGGTAATATCTTCAAAGGATGTCAAGATATATTTCTATCCATATTCTAAATCTGATGAGTTCGACATCTCTATTACAGAAGAAGAATTGGTTTATACTGTCGGTAAAAGAAAATTGAAAACGTCCTATTCATTTACAAATAAGAACTGTGACACATTGGTATTCACAATGAATTTTATCAATAAGAGCTTTAAGAAAATGTTTTCTCGTGTCACTTCAATCAACGAACGAATGGAGGTTGATTTTGCCACTATCAATGAGCTAGACACCTATGGGTTTAATCCATCTTCAATTACGTCTAAATTTGAATTGGATACTTTTCACACTGAATTCTTTACTGGATTTAAAGATTTAGATTCTCTAAAATTCAAACCTTATAAATTCCTTGAGTTTTTAAGTGACAAAGAAATGACTTTAGATAAGGAGGCAACAATAGCAATTGATCGGGAATACAAGATGATTAAATTCAAATGGGATGGGAGAGAAGAGCTCTTTTTAATTGACCATTGTGAAGGAACACAAAGCTTTAAGATAGTACCCGTGAGCTTGTGTAGTTGTGAAAATATCGTCTTACCTTATATTTCAGTCGAATGGGCAGACAGAATCCGTCAAGACATGAAGGACAATCCTTATAAATACAGGGATTAATTAGGGAATAGAGACACCTATAATACAAATATCATCAAGCTGTTCTAGATCTCCTTGCCAATCATCAATACACATATCTAAAATATCATGCTGTCTCATCATTGGCTGCTTGTGATGAGTTACCAGTAAATCTTTGAATCGAGAGTATTTGAATTTCTTTCCTCTTTCACCTCCAAATTGATCGGCATATCCATCAGAAAATAAGTAGATACAGTCACCAGTCTGCATTTGAATTTCTTCGTTCTTATACTGGCGTTCAGTTTGTCCAGATCCAATGGCAATCTTATCGCCTTTGATTTCCATCATCACATTGTTCCTGATCATGTAAAGAGGGTTGTAAGCTCCTGAGAAGTGAAGTACTTTGGTTTTTTTGTTGTAGGCACAGATAGCCATATCCATGCCGTCTTTAATATTTGTTTCTTCTAGATTATTTTGAAGAGTTTTGTAAACAATTTTGTCTAATTGGTAAAGAATTTTAGCCGGCTCAATGATGTTTAACTCGTTCACGATTTGATTCAAACTGTTGTGGCCAATCAAACTCAAAAAGGCTCCCGGAACACCATGACCCGTGCAATCAACAACTGAGAATAGAACGGTATCTCCAACTTGCTCTACCCAATAAAAATCTCCTGATACAATGTCTTTTGGTTTGAACAAGACGAAAGCATCATCCAAGTATGACCTCACTTTTCCAATGCTCGGTAGAGTTGCATCTTGAATTCTCTTCGCATAAATGATTGAATCCGTAATGTGTTTGTTTTTTTCTTCAATTATTTCTTTCTGATGAACAAGTTCCCTTGTTCTCTCGTTTACTTTGTCTTCCATACTTTCATAAAGCATGGCGTTGTCTATAGAAGATCCAATCGTTGCTGCAAGTCCCCTCAAAACGTCTAGTTGATATTCATTATAGGCGTTCTTAGTGAAGGATTGCACAGTGAACACTCCTACTAGTTGATCTTTCGAGAATAACGGGATGTAAATGATTGAAGTGGAATCTTTCCCAGAAACTGGGGGCTGCATTCCTGAAATGTATTTATCATATTCAATTGAATAATCTGAAATGTAAATTTCTTTCTTTTCATTAAAACAGTATGTGGCTAGCCTTTGATCTTCCAGTTGGTAATCAAAATTCGGGAGTTTTGTGCCATTTTCAATGTACCCTAGCATTAGTAGAACATTGTCTTGCTCTTTGTGAACTCCAATTCCAAATCCAGATGCGTCCATCAATGAATTTACATTTTCATATACCGCATCAATAATTCCTTCAATAGTAATTGAAGATGAAATATCTTTATTTATCTGACTAACTAGCTTGGTGTTTTGATACGACTGCTCAATTTCTTCTTTCTGAATAACTACTTCTGAAGTTCTTTCCTTTACTATATCCTCCATGCCAGAGTATAGTTTGGCGTTATCCAAAGCAATACCAGTATAGATTGAAATGGATTTTAACATATTCATGTGATAATCTGAAAATGCATTTTTTTCAAAACTTTGAACGGTAATAACCCCAATTAGTTCATTTTTTGCCTCAAGCGGCAAGTAGATAAGAGAAGTTACCGCTCTTCCGATTTGAGGCGCTATATATGTACTGATATATTTAGAGAAATCAACTGAGAAATTCCCAATTTTAATGTCAATTTGTTTATTGAAGCAAACACAGGCTAACCTGTCATTGTCAGCTAAATCGTACTCAGCACCCTCAAGTAATTTACCGCTTTCCATGTATCCAGGAAATGAAAGTATCTTATTCTTCTCGTCATGAATCCCAATACCGAAACCTTCAGCGTCCATTAGTTCATTGATACTTTCATAAGCAACTTTAATGATTTCTTCAACACTCAATTGAGAAGTAATAGCCCTACCAATTTGGCTTAAAAGTTTTGAATTTTCATAAGTCTTGGTAATTTCTTTTGTTCGTTCAGCTACTGTGGCCTCTATTACTTCAAAACTTCTTGAGTTTTCAAGCGCAATGGCAGTATATTGAGCAAGTGCTTGTACGTTCGTTAAGTCATAGGAGGAATATGCATTCTTTTCAAAGCTTTGTATTGAAATAACACCTAGTACTTCCCCTTTAGAGCGGAGGGGGTAGAAAATTAGCGAAGTAGGCATTTTACTATCAACCCCGTCAAGAACAAGTATCTCGTCTACCCATTTTTTGTATTCTTTAGCGTTGTCATTTATGTGAATTGGCTCATTGTTCTTGATGCAAACAACTGAATAATTGTTTGCATTATCCATTGTAGCCTCCATAATTTCGAGACGTATTCCACGTTCATATTCGTAAGGGTAATGAATTTTATTGGTCTCTTTGTCATACAAACGAATCCCAAATGCAGACGCATCCATCAACTCGTTTACGTTGGAATATAGCTGTTCAAAGACAGTTTCGAAGTCTAATGTTGAGATTAAATTTTGACCGATCTTGTTCAGAAGCTCCGTGTTATCGTATGTAGTCTGAAGTTCTTGAGTTCTTTCTTGAACTTTCTCCTCCATATTTGCATACAAGGCCGCGTTATCCAGTGCGATAGCAATGTATGATGCAAAGCTATTTAAGATGTTGAAATGGTGCTTTGTGTATGCGTTCTTTTTATCACTTTGAGAATAAAGTATTCCAATAATCTCTTCTTTTACCTCTAAAGGAATTACAATTACTGATTCTGGAGCGTCATGTAATAATTCCTCGCCTTTTTTGAAATAATCTTTAATTTCTGACTGATAATCATTTATGTGAACACTCTTTCCCGTGTTTACCGTATAGTTCGATAATTTCCGACTTTTTAAAGAGTACTCAAAATAATCATCTCGTTTTCCGCTGTCTATTGCGAGCTTAACCTCCAGTTTATCCTCCTTATAATTACAGAGACCTACGAATATTCCTTGCGCATCCATCAATGAATTCATTCTTTCATAGATGATTTGAAATATGCCTTCAATATCTAATGTAGAAGTTATTTCATGACCAATTGAGCTCAAGGTTTGCACATCTTGAAAATAACTTTCAAGTTCTAAATTCTTGTCTTCCAGAGCTTTCTTCTCTTTTTCAAATTGATCTAAGCGACCTTTGAGCTCAAATGCTCGAATCTTTTTCCCTTCAGTTTCTGAATAATTTCTTTGTTTAGCTGAATGAAACGATTTGAAATGTTTAACGAACAGAGTAAGATTGCCCATGTCCTCATAAAGCCCAGCAAGGCCTTCGTGAGTTTTGTATATTAGTTCACTACTGTCAAGCTCATCAGCTATTTTCAGTGCTTCTTTATAATTTTGAACGGCTGATAAGTTGTCGCCAGCAAGACAATAGGATTCAGCAATGTGGATCTTGGTCTGAGCCATCCCGTCTTTGAATCCCATTTCTTTTCTCAGCTTATAAGAAATGTTGAAATTCTCTAACGCCTCCGGAAATTTTGAAAGCTTAGTGTATACAATTCCTATTGCGTCATATGAATAAGAAAGCGTTTGTTTAACTTGGTCTTTTTTGAGAACAGCAATAGATTTGTTCATGAATTTAAGAGCCTCGTCATAAAGCCCGAGATTCAAGTGTGAGGTACCCAATCCATCATAAATTCTCGCTAACAAGGAGTTATCACTTCCTGATATTGCAATTCCTAAAGCTTTAGTTAACGTTTCTACAGCATCTTCATTTTTCCCATTCGTATATTGAGCAGTTCCAATTCCATTCAATGCATTTGCCTGTCCATCAGCATCTCCAATCTCAACTGATATGTTAAGAGCGTTTCGTGCATATGTCAATTGCTTATCTGGATCAGAAAGAAAGTAATATATAATTGAAAGATAATATTGAATGTGAGCTTCTTGTTCCTTTTCTCCAATCTGCTTTAATATCTTCAGAGATTCAAAGCAATTTTCAAGTGCTTTCTCATAGTCAGAAAGCCAAGTGTTAGCAGCACCAATATTCCCGAGTGCAAATGCCATTCCTTTTTCATAATTGAGCTCTTTAGCTCTCTCAAGGTTTTTTTTGGCAACTGAAAGGCTAGTGGTTGGATCGGTTCTCACCATATCCCATCCTTCCAAATTATTTTGGTCAATGGTTTTTATGCTGTCTTTGGTGCTAATCATTTGCATTGTGTGCAATCTCTCAAATATAATGTTTTTTTCACTCAATTCATCTAACTTACAGAGAGAGTTGTAAGTCATTGGTTGTCAATAGTAAATTACGGATATGAAAGCTATGGTACACAATTTAAAACGGTCTTATAACAGTGTTTTTGTTTCGAGAAAAGAACCTTTTGTAAAACGGAGCCGTATCCTTTCTCAGACGAATCAAAATTTATTGATATGAATTTGCAAGAAATTAGAAAGAATAACATTAGAAAGGCAGAACAGAAATTGAATAGGCACAAGAACATGGGTGCCGAAAGCAATTTGTCAATTAATGAAGTTGCAGAACTTCTTGATGTTGTCCACGGAATGGCAAACGAAGAAATGCTCAGTCCACAGCACTTGATAGGAAATTATAGTTTGAATTAGCATTTATGCTATTTGGTTAAATACAACCGTATCATTCTTTGAATGGTACGGTTTTTTTAGTGCCCAATTGTTCCTGAACCAATCAATTCATCATCACGATACCAAGCAGCAAATTGACCTGGGCTAATTCCGGTCATAAACTTGCTAAAGTGAATATAAAGACCTTCTGGTTCCATGTGTAAAGTCGCTTTCACCAATTCTTGACGGTATCTGATTCTCACCATGTAATCGATAGATTTACCTATCTCCAGTTTCAAATCAGTTCTCAGCCAGTGTATCTCCTCAGGAGCAACAAATAAGGCCAATTTATTCAATCCTGGATGCTGATCGCCTTGACCAGTGTAAATCACATTTTCTTCTACATCTGTCCCTACTACAAACAATGGCAATGGTGTCCCGCCCACTGCTAGCCCTTTTCTCTGACCTATTGTGAAATAATGTGCTCCCTGATGCTTGCCGACTTTTTCTCCATCCGAAACAATGTAATTGAACGCTTTAGATAAGGCCTTGTAATCATTTGATTTTATGCTATTTGAATATAATCTGTATTGTTCTGAGTTAGAAGGAAGTTCAATAATAATTCCTTCTTTTGGTTTGAGTTGTTGTTGAAGGAAAACTGGAAGTTTAACTTTCCCAATGAAACATAATCCTTGCGAATCTTTCTTGTCGGCAGTTATTAAATCTTGTTCGGTTGCAATTCTTCTAACTTCTGATTTCTGAAGCTGACCAATAGGGAAAAGAG
>JBLFXO010000140.1:0-8943 GCA_047609865.1 Arenicella sp. | reverse complement strand
AAAGAAAAGTTGAAATAGATGCTCAGCAAATAGTTCCAGCTTATCCTTCGATTATTCAAATGAAGCAATATGAGTTAAAAGTATTTGCTCAAACTGCTAACACTGGAATTAAAAAAATTAGAAGGTTGGGTCATAACAATGAGTTTGAACAGATTAAGAATTATGTTCAGGGGGATGATATTAGAACAGTAAACTGGAAAGCAACTTCAAGAAGGAATGAGCTGATGGTGAATCAATATCAGGATGAACGTGAACAACAAGTTTATACCATTATTGATAAGAGTAGAGCTATGAGGATGCCATTTGAGGAGCTTACTTTATTGGATTATGCCATTAATTCTACTTTGGCTTTCTCAAACATTTGTATTCGAAAAGGGGATAAAGCAGGTTTAATGACTTTTTCAGATAAGTTAGGCGCAAAGTTAGCTGCCGACAGATCCAAAAATCAATTAAGTAAGATAATGGAGATTCTCTATGCTCAGAAAACGAGATTTTTAGAGGCAAACTACGAACTACTCTATCACGGAATAAGAAATCACATCAAAGGAAGATCTTTGATCATGTTGTATACCAATATCGAATCTGATTATGCCTTGAAAAGGATTCTTCCTATGCTGAGAAGAATCAACCAAAAGCATATGTTGGTGCTCATCTTTTTTGAGAACACTGAGGTTCAAAAGGCTACAGAAATGAAGCCGAAACATGTAAAAGATATCTATCTTAAAACCTTTGCTGAAAAGTATACAATGGATAACAAAAGAGTTGCTTTAGAGCTCAGAAAAAATGGTATTCAAACTGTTTTGACAACTCCTGAGAACCTGACTGTTGATACGATCAATAAATACCTTGAACTTAAAGCTCGTGGAGCTATTTAAAAATGTTAATTGGAAATATCCGCCGTTTGGAAATTTGCAATAAACGCAAATTACTTAATGTTGCTGCGCAATTCAATTCCTTTCCAGCCCACTCTTACTATAACTTTGTTGTGTAAAACAAAGCATATGAAATCTCTGGTTAAATTAATGTTATTCGCTTTTGTCTTGGCTCTCACATCATGTGGAATCGGTAATAATGGTTTTCAAAAACAAAAGTTCACGAACTTAAAATCTTTGAAATCTTCTTATATAATGCAGGATGTTAAAGGCTCTTCAATGTATGAAATTGAGCCATCATCTCAAGATGAAGCTCTTCTTGAACTAGATGATGACGACCCTAAGACGACTGCTATTAAAGCTGCCATTTCCAATGATCAAACGATCGTATTGCATAAAAACGACAAACAGTATAGAGTTAATGACCCAGTTTATGACGGGTTTTATAAAAGTCTGTTTGGTGAACTAGAAGAAATTCCTTCGGATATCAAATTTGATTCAGCTTTAGAATTTGAGGTCTCACAAAATGATGATTTAACTGAAGGCAATGGTTTTCCTTTAAGTAAAATGACTTTGAAAAAGGTGTCGTCCTCACTTCAAGAAAAAGAGTTTTTAGCGGAAGATGTTCATTATGATACTTACGACCGACCTGCGAGTAACCCAAGAGTAGAAAAGGCATACTACCCTGAAGATAAAAAGGTAGAAAAGAGTCAATCAAATGAGCCTAATAGGGCTAGAGTCTTCTTAAAACTTTCTTTTTTATCTATCCTTTTATCACTTGCAGGTTTACTTCGACTGATGATATTCTAGATAGCATGTTTGAAATTAAATCACAAAAGAAAGGAATGCGGCCAGAAATGAGAATTCTATATAGTATCCTATTCACGGGGTTTATCTGGGCGGCAATAATACTAATACAATATGCTTTATTAGCCTTTGTGTTATAGTTTAACCTAAAACGGAAAAAGCCTTCTCATAACGAGAAGGCTTTTTTTTATATTTTTATTCCTAAAACGCAAACATCATCTATCTGTTCTTGGTTCCCCATCCAATTTTGTAAGGTAAGATTCAGCTCTTTTTTCTGTTTGGCTAAATCCATATCTGCAATTGATGTGAGTAAATTTCGAAATCTTCTGCGATTAAACTTCTTAATATTATCGCCTCCAAATTGATCAGTATATCCATCAGAAAAGAGATAAAAAAGATCCCCTTTTTTAAGTTCGAATTCAACCGTTTCAAAACTCTTTTCTCCAAAGAGGTGATATCCAACAGAAGACAATCCTTTTTTGTGCTCAATAATTTCGCCATCACGAACCATAACTAACGGTCGACCCGCACCACAATAGCTGCCAATCATATCATCCAAATTGAACTTACAGAAAACGATATCCATGCCATCATAAGTTTGACCTTCTGATTTGTTTTCATTGAATAGCCCAATTAGTTCGCTATCTAACTCCTCTATAATTGCTGCAGGATCAGAAAGACCTTGTTTTCTAATCAACTGACGTAAAATGGTATTGCCCGCAATATTGACCATTGCTCCCGGAACTCCATGACCAGTGCAATCGCCAACGGCAAAGTATACTTCTCTTTCAAATTGGGCTAACCAATAAAAATCACCTCCAACGATATCTTTGGGTTGATACAAAACAAATGCGTCATCAAAAATCTCGTTAAAGTGATTGGTTGGGGGTAAAATTGATTTCTGTAAAGAGCCAGCATACCTAATGCTTTCTTCTAATTCATTTGCTTTCGTCTGCAACGTTTCGAAACGTTGCAGAGTCAAATCTACTTTTTCTATGTCCTTTTCTGAAGCTAGTGTTTTCATAGCGCTCAATTAAAAAATAAATAAAATGGTTGTTGAGGTTTTGAAGAGTTCCTCTACTCTGTACAATTATTCCCTTAGCAATTAATGACCCTAATGGTCATAATAAACCTGCATGGCATAAAGAACTGATGCCAATAATTAAGAATAATATTTTCTAGACGTGATGTCATTATGGTCCAAATGTAGACTTATTTTTTAATTGGACGCGAAAAAAGAAATTACTTTTTAATGTCTATTCTTTTGTTGATTGATGATCTTATCAATTGTGTGCAACAAGTATAAAGATGCATTTTCATGATCAGCCGGAACCGGTGCCGTAGCTTCAAAAACAGAGCCACCTTTGTCATAAGTCATTGTCCCTCTTACATCTGTAAGGTCATCTTTAATAATGTTAAACATTTCTTTATCTCTTCCTCTAATCTCGTCTGTCAGCAATAATTCAGTCACAAATTCTTTAATATTGAAGTAAGCTGCAGTTGAATTCTTAGTCACATCTTTTTTCTTATTTCCTCCAATTCCAGCATCTAAACTTCCGTCAACAATTGCTTTCAGGTCTGACTTTGAATTAGAAAAGATGACAAAGTTGTCTTGAACAGATGCGTAGACGTTGAAAGGAAACTCTCTATTACTTTCTGTAAATAAGTATCCTCCATCAATTTTCTCTAACAACTCATATTTCAAACCAAT
Source organism: Arenicella sp. (assembly GCA_047609865.1). Lineage (GTDB taxonomy): Bacteria > Bacteroidota > Bacteroidia > Flavobacteriales_D > Crocinitomicaceae > Paracrocinitomix. The sequence continues at coordinate 5,553 of JBLFXO010000140.1, read as the reverse complement.
TTTCACAAAACGGTTCATAATGTCTTGTCTGTTGGTTCCTATTACAAGTGATAAGTCAGGAACCAATTCAGTTTTTGTTTTAAGAGTTTTAGTGTAATTATAATTTTCATCATAATCGTAAGAATAGTATTCTACACTTTTCATTCCCATATCATGAAAGATAAATAGCGCATCACCTGTAATCAATTCGGCAATGGCGTCTTCATCAACAGCAACTGTAAAAAGATCTGCAAATAGAGAGTATTCATCAGTATAAGCAGTGTCATAAACATTGAGCATGTTCTCTATTATGTTCGGGTACTCATTTAAAAACTCCTCCGTACTCGCTGACATTGAGATATATCCCAAATCTTTATCACTGATCATTTTCGGGAAAGATGCGTTTATTTTTTGGCTGAAAATCTTTGAATAAGCTTCTTGGATTTCACCGTAATAGTTCATTTTACCATCTATTCGAATTTGCTCTTCCTCTAGAAATAAGTCAATGATCATTGACCCGCTAAAGAGATTAGTCATTCCAAATAATCCCCCAAATCCGAATGGGCTACGACCATAACTTGGGTAATAAGATCCATACATAATCGGATCCATAAATGAGATATAATTTGCATACCAAAAAGTGGCGTTTGCATCATCATTTAATTCTAAACCAATTGCTTCATTGTTGTTTTTGATTTCATCCGAAAAGAACTGTTTTGCTCTTGTTTCAAGTGATTTTGAGATAGATTCTTCTCTTTTTAACCGTTTTTCTTCTCTTTCTTGCTCTTTTTTCAACTTTTCCTCTTCACGCTTTTTACGCTCCTCTTCTCTTTTTAAATCTTGTTGTTCCATGTATTTTCTCCACTCAGCTTCCGTCATATCTTCTATAGCGGGTATTGCTTCTAAAGCCTCTTCAACGGCAGTACTCTCTTCGTAATAGTGGTCGTCATAACCATAGTCATACCATCCTTTTTCACCATATTCCTCCCCAACATAATAACCTGAAATCAAAATTGCTAAATCATCATTCCAAATTAATTTACTGTCATAATCATAAGTCAAGATTTTCAAACCATCTTTTTCTTCAAACTTTGGTTCGTATCTGCTTCCTTTTACCAATGTTTCAAATTGAGCCAAGTCTTTAATATGGTATGCCATATAATTCAGACTTGCCTCTTCAGTATATTCTCCAACAAAGAAAATTCTTTGCCCATAGTCAATACCTAATTGATCTAATGAATGAACTTTTCCGTGTCCCCTCATTAATTCACTGATTGTTTCTTGAAACACTTGAGAAGAACTAATGTCATTGGCAGACACTTGCTGAAGTGTCGCTTCTCCGTTAATCGTGAAAACGTAATTTGCTTTGTTTGAAATTTTGTCTGCGATATCTTGTCCGATTGATTGGATAGATACAAAAAGGGCGAAGGCGATTAGGATTGATTTCATTTGAGTATTATTTCTTGGTCAATTAGATGTCCATTATTAATCATCCCGGACATATACATTAGTTTAAAGCTTGTTTTTTTATCAGCCGACAATTTACTGCCAATAGAATCAAAGGTACTAATTTCATCAAAAAACCGATACAAGCAGGTATATTTTGCCCCAACAAATATTAGTCGCTGTGATGTAGACATTTTTCGCCACAGGTTTACGATTAAATCATCACCAACGCGATTAAATTTTTTCGGAGTCGTCTGATAATTAAAATATTGATACCCCAAATTGTCATCTCCAAGATGATTTTTCACACTGTCAATCGCTAAATTTAAACTAGTGGTATTCTTAAAATTACATTGATAAGTAAAAATGTAGTCATCAAAGTCTGATGCGAAACTGACATCTGAAATTCCTTGGGCCTTTTTGGTAATTTGGCAAGCCGCATCAAATTTTGATTTCATTACGGCTTCTGTTGGTACAGCTACGCCATCTACCTCATCCATTAATAAAAGCGATTTAATTTTTGGGGCGCTTTGGCTAAAATTCACAATGTATCTGAATTTGCCTGAGCCGTCTTCATTTATAGAAACATCTTCAATGATTTCGAAACAAGAGCTTAATGCTGAAGTTAGAATGATTAAGAGAAGTGCATTAAGTGATTTCATGAACCGTTTACTGCATGATTTATACCAAAGTTAGTATTTCTCTCTGTAGAAATCTTGGTAGCCTTTGAGATCTTGTGTGTCAAACAGAACTTTGAAGTTATCTGAGTTGATAATGAAGTGCTCGTAATCAGCAGACATTGCGCCCAAACTAGTTTTAGCTTGCTTAGAATCAAATGCTAATAAGTATCCTGATGCTACTTCTTGGTTTGTAAATTTTCTCACAATTAGAACAGAATTATCAGAACCTAGTAATGCATTGTCTGTTTTTAGTCGTTGACTTTTGTAGAATTCTTTATTGAAATTGCCCAGTTTGAATTTCGTTGAATTTATGTTTCCGGCATCATTGGGAAATACCAAAATGAAGTAATGTTGCAATGCTATATCATATGTAAAAGGTGATTGCGGAGCAGTACTTGTTGTGTCGGGTTTAACAATAGATAATCCTTCAGCCAGTTTATCAAGGTAAATTTTTGCTTGAATGCCTTCCTCTGAAGTTGGTGACAGGTCATATAATTTTTGAAGGGGACCAGAGATTGCCGTTTTGTTGCCAGGACTTGATTTTCCAATAGCGAATGCCTTCAATAAGTAGTATTTATTGATGTATTCGTTCGTACTATCAGTTGCAATAATTGTATTACATCTTGCCAAAACATTGTTGTAACGCTGGTATCTGTAATGTTCAAGCGTCTCAGAATAAGCATTCAAGTCTTCTTCGTCCTTAGCTCTCTTCTTTTCAAGATAATCTGGGTCGCTTAGTATTTTCGCAATCTCACTTTCACCATAATCATTCATTATCGCGTCCTCATATCTACCTGCTTCAATAGATCCTTTCTTTTTGTAAATTAGGTAGAGTTGGTATAATGCAGGCAAAACCTTCTTGTGCTTTATATTACGATCGATAATTTTCTTGAAGTATAAGATTGCTTCTGCCTCTTCTTTCAAACTCTCTTTGTAAATGATACCTAACATATAAAGTGAGTTCATTGCGCTGTTTTGTGAAGAGTCCATCAGCGCTTTAGTTAACGGTAAACCTGCTCTAAGAACATCTACCGTTAGAGAATCAACCTCAACTACTAACGAATCATTGTCTTCATCTTCTTCGCCGTCTTCTGAAGTGTAAGATGTTTTGTTTGCTCTTCTCCAATCGTCTTCGAGCAATCGCTGCCCCCAGTTAGAACGATAATCATTAAACCCAGATGAGGAAACTTTTTGGTTATAGAAATACCATTTAGAGCCACTTCCGGCATTACCACCAGCATTTTTAACCCTGTTCTGTTGGGCTAATAATCTTGCTTGATCTTGCTCTTTTTTAAGTTTTTCGTCTGCCTTAATTTGCTTCAATGTCTGCTCCAAAAACTCTTCTAAATCACTTTCAGGAAGTTGGGCTATTTGCTGAACGCTGTCTTCATGCATGAACGTCTCGTAATTTTCAACTAAGCCAGATAGCCCTTCAGCTTTGGCAGCAATTTTCTCATAAGTTTCGTACTCTTCAGGTAGAACTTGAACACAACTATCATAATATTTTTGTGCACTTAAATAGTCCTTTTCTTCAAAGTGAAGATCACCTAAGGCTAGATAACTTACTCCTTTTTGTCTGTCATTCTTAACTGAGCTGAAAGCGGATCTCGTATAGTTTAGTTTTGCTTCGTCAATATCTCCTTCTTTCATTGCAATTTCGGCAAGAGCGAAATAGATCTGATCTTTATACTCTATGTTTTTATTGTCCCTGAGCATTTTGGCCAATTCCTTTTTCAAAGCGTCCCCACCAGTAGTTGCTGATAGTGCTTTGTGAATTTGAGCCTGGAATCTCATTTCATAAGGGGCTGGTGATTTAACAACTTTTTGGAAGTTTACTGCGGCCATATCTCCGTTTCCTTCTTGCTCATAAAGCTGAGCCAATACGAATTGATACCTAGCCTTAACTTTACGCTTTTTAGTTAGCTCGATTCCTTTTTCAAGATGTTCAATAGCCTTCTTGTACTCTTCTTTGGCAATATGGAATTCAGCCATTGTAAGTTCATACTCATCTTTTAATTGCTTTGGGAAAGGGCCTGGTTTTTTAACCCCATTCTTCTTGTCTTTCTTTTCTTGTTTCTTCCTTCGTTCTTTATCTCTTTTAGATTCTTTTTCCTTACCGTTTCCTGATTTTGACTCTGCTTCTTGCATATCAATTTCAATCATTGAAAGGTATCGCTTCGCTTCAACGAAGTCTTCCTTAGCGATATATGTTTTAGCAAGCCAGATTCGAGCTTCGTGAACTCTTTCTTGATCAACATATAAAGGAGATTCTTGAATGAACTTAAAAATCTCTTCGGCCTTAAAGTACTCTCTTCTTGTATAATGAATTTTAGCAATAACGAACCAATTGTCATCTATCCAACGGCAATGCTCAATGTTTTTATTCTTGGTAACATTAGCATTAGGCATGCTATGTCTGAAGATCACTTTTTCGCAACGTTCAAAAGCATCTTCATACTTTTCTTGAATTCCAGGAATATCTTCTTTTGATGGATATAAATCCAGCGGTAATAATTTCGTAAAGTCTTCGGTTGTAGATTCTCTGTAACCTTCTAAAGACTCTTCAATAATAACTCTAGCGTTGAAGTACCCATTATATCTTGCGGTCATGTTGTGGTAACCAACATTTAAAGCCGCATCTTTCTCAGTAGAGCAAGAAGCAAATGTTAGCATTGCGAACACTGCAAAAATTACGATATGGTTAAATCTTAATGACATTCAATTTTCTATTTGCATCATATTAACTGCAAAAGCACAAAAATATTTTAAATTATCGAGAAATGATGTGCTTCAAGCTCTTTATTAATAGGCCGGTATCTTCCCAAATACTCATATGTCCTACATTCTCAAGTTCAATTAGTTCATGTTTAATATTCAATTTGGAAATTTCTTTACGTAATTTATCTCCTGAAATGATGGGGTCATGTTTGCCGTGTATGATATGAAGTGATTGACTTTTAGAGAACTTATAGAATGAATTCCTATCTCTCATTCCAGCCGTTGCGGCTTGTATTTCTTTGGTCGGTATTTCAAGAGCTTCATCAATTAATTCTTGAATTGAAGTCATGCAAGAACTTTTATTTGATGGAGCAAATAAATTTGGAATGGCTTCTTTAATAAAAAGGCTCTTGTTTTTCTCTACCACCTCGATAACCCTATTTCTATCAATTTGCTTTTGCGCATTGTCTTCCCAAAAATTAGAATGAAGTAGGATGATTTTAGCAGGACGTAATTGATTAAGTTCTAAACTAACATAGCCTCCCATTGAGTGTCCGACATAAAATTCAGGGCTTAGATTTTTATCTTTAAGAAAGGCCTCAAGTGTTTGAGCCATCTGCAACATTCCGCACTTATCTCCTTGATATCGAGACTCTCCATGGCAAGGCAAATCAATTAGAATGCACTGAAATCCATCTTTAATTAAACTAGGAATTAGAGGGGACCACAT
>JBLFXO010000139.1:0-8959 GCA_047609865.1 Arenicella sp. | reverse complement strand
CATCACCTACATAATCATCAACTGAATCTGGTAATAATGTGATTTGCTCACGATTTCCGTTTCTATAAGCCATAAAACTCGTTTGTATCTAAAGATACAACTTCCTATTTTTAATTACGACACAGTCTGTGAGCTGCTGCGGAGCTTCTGCCCCATTGACATTAGAGTTTTGGATCAAAATTTTCAGGTAGTTCGAGTTGAAAAGAATCACTTTTGGTCCATATTTTTTGATCAGAATCTAAGAACTGACCATATTTATCCACTCTATCATTGAGGATATCGAAAGGAATAGAATCAACAAATCGAAATGAAGAGAAGTTGCCATCAGTAAAGTGTGACAAATACTCTTCTTGGGCAAAATAAATTGAATTTTCGAAAATTGTTACTTCATTTTGAGAAAAGGTGGTAGAAATACCCTGGACTCCAGATGGATCTGAAAAATATTCAAATTCATTGCCATCAAATCTACATAACTGATTAGCGTTTATCCTCCAGAGGAATCCATTTTCATCTGTACCAAGGTTCCCAACGCTATTGGATTTCAATCCATTTTCAACGGTATATCGCCCTTGTACTGCGTTTTATATCCTCACTCCAATAATACAAACGTCATCCACCTGCTCTAAATCACCCTTCCATTCATCAAATGTGTCAGAAATTTGTTGATGCTGTTCTTTCAAGGGTAACTCACAAATCTCAAGCAAAAGACGTTTTAAAGGTTTCACTTTATATTTCTTTCCTTTCTCACCTCCAAATTGATCTTGATAACCATCAGTTAAGGTGTAAATAATATCTCCTTTTTGCAATTCAATTTCACCACCTTCAAAAGGAATGTGGTCATAATCGTGCTTACTTACGGGCATTTTTTCAGCTTTGATGTCGATTAACTCTCCTTCTCTTATTATCCAAATTGGATTTTGAGCAGCAACATAAGTCATTTTACTTTTGTCTGCGTTGAATGATAATAAACTAGCGTCCATCCCATCTTTACCTCCCTCAGGAGATCCATCTTTTTTGAGGCGTTCAATAATTGTTTTTCTTGCGTCATTAAATATATCTGCCGGTTTGGTGAGCTTATCTTTAACTGCTGATTCAATGGAGGAGATGTTAAGAATGCTCATAATTGCTCCTGGAACTCCATGTCCCGTGCTATCGGCATTAAGTATTGCAAAATTTCCATCCGCTAGGTGCGCGGCCCAGTAAAAATCTCCACTTACAACATCTTTGGGTTGAAAGAAAACGAAATGTTCATTCAAATTGGCTTCTAACAATTCGGTTGTGGCCAAGAAACTGCCCTGAATACGTTCGGCATAATTGATACTATCCGTAATTTCTTTGTGAGCTTCTTCAAGTCCATCATAAGCTTCGTCTACTATTAGTTTTTGCTCTTCAATAATAGCTTTTTGTTTATTGGCTAATTTAAATCTGTTAAAGATTATTGCTGCGAAAAGTAAGGCTAATCCAAGTCCCACATATAAAAAATATTGTTGTTGTTGATTTTGTTTGTTTTCAGCTTTTTCTGCGATCAGCAGGGCATCTTTGACTTTGTCAGCTTCGGCAGTTTTTACGCTATCCGCAGCAGCTTGTTTTTCATAGGCATATTTATATTCTTGTTGGATGATTGCTTTTTGGTTGTCTTTACTTGCCATACTGTCTTTTGTTGCAATGTAAAGTTCATACATCTCTAAACTTTCTTTTGATCTACCTAAATGTTTATTAAAAGTCCACAGGGACTTCGCGGAATTTCTAACCATAAGCGCAAATCCTATTTCTTGAGCCATGGCGAGAGCACGTGAACTATAATCAATGGCTTTTTCATAGTGACCTTGCTTGTAAGCAATGTTTCCTAGTGAATTAAGTGAACTGATGATTCCACTTTTCCCCCCCATTTCTTCACTTAGTCTGAGGCTTTTTGTGTAATAATCAGTGGCCTTGTCATAATTTTCTTGATCTTGATAAATGATTCCAATGAGGTTTAACGAATAAGACATTCCAAGTTTATTACCAATTTCCTCATTGATAGAAAGACTTCTTGTATAAAAATCCAACGCTTTATCTAAGTTGCCTTGCTCTCTATAAACCGCTCCAATGTTGTTTAAAGAACTTGCAATGCCACTTTTGTTTTCGATTTCTTCTTTAATGGCCAAGCTTTCTGTATAATAATCAATAGCCTTATCAAAATCGTCTTGATCATGATAAATGCTACCAATGTTAAGTAGGGCTGTGGCAATGCCTGTCTTAATATCAATTTCTTCATAAATAGACAGACTCTTTGTATAATAATCTATGGCTTTATCATAGTCGCCTTGCTTTCGATAAATTAATCCAATGTTATTAAGAGAGGCTGCTATTCCATTTTTGTCTCCTATGATTTTTTTAATGGCTAGACTTTCTGTATGAAAATCATTGGCTTTTCCGTAGTCACCTCGCTCTTGATAAATTATTCCTAGGTTGTTGAGAGAGAATCCTTTTGATTTGAGAAAACTCATTCTTTCTATAGTAGAAAGTTTCTTTTCTAGGTTTATTGAACAAAGACTATCTATTCTTTGATTCAGATTTAAGTCCATTTCTGGGTCAGCAATGTAGATCAGATTATCCCATGCCTTCCATGAATTGACAATTGTCGTGTCGTGTTTTGCAGATTTAATAGACTGTCTTAAAGAATCGATTTTTTCTTCAGTGCTCCGGGAATCCTGAGCTGTGCTCAAATAAGGGAGTAGGAGTGCTATGAAGAAGAATTTTTTCAGATCTGTTTATTTTCAACTAATATAATAAATCTACAAAATCCTCCGACTCTTCCTAATATCCTTAATCATCAGCTGCAAAGATGAATTGCCGTTCCAATGATTTTCTTCAAGGGTATAAACGATATCTACAAATCCTCCATCCTGAAGCAAGTCCCAATGTTCGGCCATGCCGAAGGCGATCGCGTTGATTTTTAGTTCAGGATATTCATTTTGTACCAAAGTGAGTTTTAGATGCTCATCTTTCAGGATTCTCGATCCGCCAGCATCTTTAACTGCTCGGCTAACAAAAACAGGTCTTCTGTTTTCAGGGCCAAAAGGTGCTATTTGTTTGAGTACTCTATAAAATCTCGGAATCCCGCCTCTTTGCTCTTCAAATATATCTCTGAACTCAATCTCACAATCAATTTCTATTTCAGGAACTAACTGATTTTTTTGGATGGTTCTAGAAACTACCTCATTGAATTTCATTTTGAAAGGAACCACTTGTTCTAAATCCATGGTCATTCCTGCAGCATAAAAGTGACCTCCAAATTGTTCTATATGATCATTGCATTCTAAAAGCGCTTCGTACACATTGAATCCTCTTACAGATCTCGCAGATCCAACTGCTTTGCCGTTTGATTCTGTCAACACAACGGTTGGTCTGTAATAGTTTTCAATTAGCCTTGAGGCTACTATACCAACAACTCCTTTATGCCAATCTTTCTTGAACACAACGGTTGATTTTGCGCCTAATAACCACTCATCTTCTTCAATCATTTTGAGTGCCTCAGCAGTTATTTCACGGTCTAATCCTTTTCTGGTTTCGTTATGGGTATTGATCAGTTTTGAAATGCCATCAACTTCATCCAAGGTCTCGGCAAGCAATAACTGAACGGCCTTGTTACCTGAGTCAATTCTACCAGCTGCATTTATTCTCGGGGCAATGGTGAAGACAACATCCGTCACGCTCATTTCACCTGTCTTGTTCGCCAATTTCTTCAAGGCTTCAAAACCTATTCTTGGTGTGTTGTTCAATAAGTGAATGCCGTAATAAGCTAATATTCTGTTCTCGCCATCAATTGGAACAATGTCCGCCCCAATAGCCACCATCACTAAATCTAAGAGATGATAAATCGCATCAATTTCACCGCCTCTGGCTTGATTGAGACCTTGAGCCAATTTGAAACCTACACCACATCCACAAAGCTCCTTGAATGGATACTCGCAACCATCTTGTTTAGGATTTAAGATAATTGCATCTGGTAGTTTATCACCTGGCATGTGGTGATCACATACAATGAAGTCAACACCATTTTCTTTGGCAAAAGCAATCTTATCTAAGGCTTTTGTTCCGCAATCTAATGCAATGATTAATGTAAAACTGTTGTCAATCGCAAATTGAATTCCGGCTTCTGAAACACCATAACCTTCTTTGTATCTGTCTGGAATGTAATATCCAATTTGATCATAATCTGTCGCCAAAAAACTGTGCATCAAGGCAACAGCTGTTGTGCCATCTACATCATAATCTCCGTAAACCAAAATGTTCTCATTGGCTGCAATTGCTTGTTCAATTCTATCCACCGCTTCTGTCATTCCTTTCATTAAAAAAGGGTCATGTAGGTCTGCTATTTCAGGCCTGAAAAAATCTTTGGCCTGATCAAATGAATATATATTCCTTTGTGCTAAAATAGTGGCAACTGGTCTCGTAACTCCTACTTCTTCTATGAGTTTTGCCACTGCATCAACTGCAGGACTTTCTTTGATAACCCATCTTTTTTCCATGATTTTACAATTGTTTTGAAAAAGAATTGAACTTTTTCTGCCTCTACTTGTAAGGAAGTCTAGACTTGGGGCGCGAGAGAATGCAAGATACAAATTTTTATTTGTGGAATGGCCCAAAGTCATGAATCTAAAATATAAATGAATAGAGAAATGAAGCTTAGAAACATCTTCACGATTGTCGCTGTATCCTTTGTTGGGACTGCAATATCGCAAACCAAGTTAATTGCCTATAAAAGTCATTCAGGCAGCATGCATAATTTTGAAAAAGCATTAATCAATCCTGAGATGGATTTAGCGAATCACAATTTAGGCGTAGGTCCTCAACCAATCATTAGAGATTCTCAAATTGATAGTCTCATATTTATTTCAGACACCCTTACTGTGATGGTGACTTCTCAGTATTGTACTCCGAACCCTTCTTATTATGGGACTAAGAAAAAAGATTTGGATAAAAGGACTATTTGGTCTGCTGGTAAAGACACAGTTCACAATCATCCGCTTTTTGCACATCATCATTCTTTAGACAGTGTTAAAGACATCCTAAAACAAAATTATTATTTCAGAAATGACATTGATGAAACGGTATTTATTGGTTTTGAGAAAAAGAAATCAAAATCGTATGATCCAATGATGGATGACACTTCTCCCGATAGTTATCGAGATCCGCTCAGTGCAGGAGATAAGGACGGCATCAATGACAATGAACCAGATGAAAATGCTTCGCCGGTAATCGTAACTCCTTCAAGTCCTTCAGGCGGAATTGGAATCGGAATCATTTTATCGGCATTGCTTCTTGCAGCCATTACGATTGGACTTATGAGTTGGTGGATGTCTAAAAAAACAACAAATCAAATAGCCTAAAAAATATGAAAGCAATCCCCTTAATTTTATCCGTATTTATTACAGTAGCGGCTTCCGCACAAACCAAATTAATCGCTTTTAAAAGTCATAGCGGATCCATGCATAATTTTGAAAATGCTCTTTCAAATCCGAAGATGGATTTGATGAATCATAATTTGGGGGGTCCGCCCAATAATAATTTGATAGGTCCACAAATCTTGATGCCAACGGTTTCAGAGATTGATAGTTTAATTTTTATATCTGAAACCGAAGTTGTGATCATAACTTCTAACTATTGCTCCAACCCAGAGTTTCTATTTGACACTACTGAAGTTGGTCTTGCATTGCCATGGTCAGGAGGGAAGGATACTGTAATCAATCATCCACTTTTCTCAAGGCAACACTCACTTGACAGTATTAAAGCTATTTTAAAAAGAGATTATAATTTCAGAAATGACATTGAGAAAACTGTGTTCATTGGATATGATAATGAGAATGATGAAAATTCTAGTCCAGTAATCGTGACTCCTTCAAGTCCTTCAGGCGGGATTGGAATCATTTTGAGTTCACTCTTATTAGCTTCTCTCTTGATTGGATTAATGAGTTGGATAATGTCACGTCTCCCGAAAGCTATCGAAATCCGCTCAGTGCAAGCAAAGAAAACAAACAATCACTTAGCCTAAAATAAACCTTATGAAATCAATAACTCTAATACTATCGCTAATGTTGGCAGTTGCCACAACAGCTCAAACGAAGTTAATCGCCTTTAAAAGTCATAGCGGGTCTATGCATAATTTTGAATTGGCTTTGACAAATCCTAAGATGGATTTAGTGAATCATAATTTGGGTGCAGCTCCGAATCCTATCATCCGTAATTCAGAAATTGACAGTGTTATTTTTATTTCTGATTCAGTGATAATCATGGTGACTACAGAAACTTGCCAACCAAATCAATGGTATCACCGAGGCGATACCACCCAAAAAGATTTAACATCAATTTGGAAAGAAGGAAAAGACACTGTTCCCTCACATCCGCTATTCTCACATAACCACTCATTAGATAGTATTAAGAACGTTTTGTCAATGCACTATTACTTCCAAAACGATATTAATGAAACTGTCTTTATTGGATTTGACAATAAAAACGCAACCTCATTTGATCCAATGATGGATGAAGATAAGGACGGAATTAATGATAATGAAGAAGATGAGAATTCTGCTCCTGTTATCGTAATTCCTTCAAATCCGTCTGGCGGAATTGGAATCATTTTAAGTTCACTCTTCTTGGCTTCGCTTTTAATTGGGTTAATGAGTTGGATAATGTCACGAAGAACAAACAATCAATTAGCCTAAATCAAACCTATGAAGTCTCTCATCTTAGTCTTTTCAATTCTATTTTCGTTTGGGGTAATAGCCCAAACTAAAGTCATTGCCTTTAAAAGTCACAGTGGCTCTATGAATAATTTTGGATTGGCTTTGGCTAATCCAAAAATGGATTTGATGAATCATAATTTAGGCGAAGGTCCTCAGCCAACTGTGCGGTCAGCCGTGCTTGATAGTGTGATTTTTATTTCTGAAACCAAAGCAGTTATGGTCACTTCTTTCTATTGTCAAAATAGTGAATGGTATTACGGAGGAGATACTACTGTAGATTATGAAACTAGGACACTTTGGAGACCAGGCAAGGATACCGTTTTAAATCATCCGCTCTTTTCACATCAACATTCTTTAGACAGCATTAAAGAGGTGATGCAAAACAGGTATAGTTTTAGGAATGATGAAGACTCTACTGTTTTTATAGGGTATGACAATATGAATGTCAAGTTGTTGGAGCCTATGATGGATGAAGACAGAGATCAGATCAATGACAATGAAAAAGATGAGCAAAATGTTGTTCCGATTATTCCAATAACGAAAGGTCCTAGTTCGGGTATTGGAATCATTTTATCCTCCCTCTTATTAGCTTCTCTGATTATTGGATTCATCAGCTGGTGGATGTCAAAACGTAGAATTTCAACCGTAAATCAGGCTTGAAAAAACGTCTCAACATAACGCTCCACCTTTTTGCCCTATTGTCAATATTGTTGATTCCGGCGGCCAATAAAATTGTCACTTTTCAAGATACTATTGCTACTTTTTTGTTCGGAGACCTTATCAATGCCTTAGGTTATGAGCATCATCAATTCAGTTCAGATACAATCGCCTTAAATCTGCTCTTGCTTTTCATTTTTGTATTCTCATTGGGACTTTCATTCATCCTTCCGCTTATTAAAAAATGGGAAGTTTACGCCTCAAAAGTGATTGCACTGATTAGATTAATTATGGTGTATTACTTGGCAAGTAGACTCTTGATTTACGGGTTTGATAAGTTATTTAATGCACAGTTTTACCAACCAGAACCTAATACACTTTTCACTCCATTAGGAGAAATGTCTAAGGACATTCTCTTTTGGAGCACCATGGGGACATCTAAGTCGTACTCTATCATAACAGGTTTGTTAGAAATTTTGCCTGCATGCTTATTGCTTTTCAGAAGAACAAGAACAGCCGGTTTAATCATCTCGGCATTTGTACTGGTAAACGTCTTGGCCATCAATTTCGGATTCGATATATCGGTGAAGCTCTACAGCCTCTTTTTATTGCTGCTTACCCTAATGGTACTTTGGCCAAACATCCAAAGAATCATTCAATTTTTAGCCGGTAAGGAGGCACAGTTGATAGAAGAACTAAAGACGTTTGATGTATTTTATAAGCCATTTGTAAAAGGAGCTATTAAGGCCTTACTGATTGGGTTATTCTTTCTAGAAGCCTGTTTTTTCGTAATCCAAACAGGAGAAATAAATGATGATAATGCAGAGCGACCATATCTTCATGGCGCTTATGAGTATGATACTTTTGGCAGTGAAGGTCATCTACCTGATGTCACCAAGTTTTTCATTCACCGTAGAGGGTTTATCATCTTTGAAACAGAGAGAGGAATGGTGGATTATAAGCTAGAGATTGATAAAGTTCAACAGATGTTCATTTGCACAGATTACGCAGGCACAGTGAACCTAATGCCATATAAATTGTATGATAATGAAACAAGGATTGACCTTGAGGTTAAATTGTTTGATGATTATTACGGCAGATGGATGACTTTTGAGAAGATTGATTTAGAAGAGCTCCCTGCTTTGAAAGATGAATTTCATTGGACAATTGATTCTTTTCTAGCCGATTAATTTCGTAAATTGAGACAGATGAAAAAAGTAAGATGGATAATGATAGCGTTGATTTCTACAATCACGTTTAACGCAAGCGCTGAAGAGGGAGACATTTTTTCGTTCTATTTTCACAAGCAAAGTTTATTTGCATTGAATTCTGTTCCTAGCGTGATGACTCAATTATGGGGTAAATACGAATTGAGAAATATTGAAGGCAATGAAATGAGAAGAGCTTCAGGAGACAACCTTTACGTTGACAAATCAGGTATCTATCTCAAGAAAAACAAACTACTTAATATCTCAAAAGAGGAAGTGAGAGAGAATTCAAAGTATTGGGTAAAAGACAATTACATTCATGGTGTAATCGAGAATGATTCGCTACCGGTGGCGCTTGAGAAAGAA
>JBLFXO010000138.1:0-8991 GCA_047609865.1 Arenicella sp. | reverse complement strand
TTTCTCGTTTTCGGAGACATTGTTGCCAGTACTTTTGATATGGCTAAAATTGCCTTCGAAATTTCAATTGGATTGACGGGTGTGCTTTGTTTGTGGCTGGGAATAATGAAGGTTGGTGAAAAAGGAGGTGCAGTTAAAGGGCTTTCCTGGTTAGTTGGACCTTTCTTTTCAAAGCTCTTCCCTGATGTACCAAAGGATCATCCTGCTAGAGGCTCAATGCTAATGAACTTTTCAGCAAACATGCTCGGCCTTGACAATGCTGCTACTCCTATGGGATTAAAGGCAATGACAGAATTACAGGAGCTCAATAAAGAAAAAGACAAGGCCACAAATGCCATGATCATGTTCTTGGTATTGAACACTTCAGGATTGACCCTTATTCCAGTTGCAGTAATGACTTACAGAGCTCAATTCGGTGCAGAAAATCCATCAGACATATTTCTTCCAATTCTTATCTCAACTTTCGCCGCCTCATTAGTTGGACTTATTATCGTATCTATTTATCAAAAAATCAATTTGCTTGACAAAGTTGTTTTAGCATACTTAGGAGGAATTACTCTACTCGTAGCTGGAATGATCTTTTATTTTGGTCAACTTTCTCCTTATCAACTCGCTCTGCAGTCAGGACTGCTCAGCAATATTATACTCTACGGAATCATTTGTGGATTTATCATCATGGCTTTACGAAAAAAAGTCAATGTATACGAGTCATTCATTGAGGGCGCCAAAGGCGGATTTGATATTGCTATTAAAATCATTCCATACCTGATTGCTATCTTAGTCTCAATTGGGGTTTTTAGAGCCTCTGGAGCAATGGACTATGTTATTGATGGTATGAGGTGGTTCTTTGGTCTCTTCGCTTCAAATACGGACTTCGTAGAAGGACTCCCTACTGCACTTATGAAACCTTTAAGTGGATCAGGGGCTAGAGGAATGATGATAGATGCTTTCAATACCCATGGCGTTGACAGTTTTATCGGGAAGCTGACGGCCACTCTTCAAGGAGCTACAGACACCACCTTCTATATCATTGCCGTTTATTTCGGATCAGTGGGTATTAGAAAGACTAGGTACGCCATCAAAGCTGGGTTATTGGCAGATTTAGGAGGAATCATTGCCGCCATTATCATAGCCACCTTCTGGTTTGGAGGCGACATTCAGCTCCCAACAATGTCAGATGACCAAGTAGCTGTTACTTTTGTGGAAGAATGGAATTCTAATAATGTAGAAAGGGTGCATCCTAACTGTTCCTTTACTGATGCATCAGGCGAAACCTTTCTATTCGGAGATGTAGGAAAGCAATATGAAGACTTCACTCTCGTCTCTCAAAGTACAAAAGAATGGGATGACGGTCTAGGCTCAGACCATATTATTAAGACCATTGAAGGAAGTCAGTTTAAACTATTCAAGATTAAAATTGCACAGGAGAAAATTATAGACATTGAGCTATTAGACATTTTTGAAAATAATTAATGTTCGGAAGAAAGAAAAAGAAAGCAGAAGTTACTGGTGTGGTTCAATTAAAATCACTCAATTATCCACCAAAAATATTGGTCGGTTGGGCTGAGGCTATTGGTGGAAACACCAAATTAAGAGATTGGTTCTTAGCTAGTAAAGACTACAAAGAGTTAGGAATGGCAGTTCATGCGATTTATCTGAAAGACGAAGCTAGAGATTGGCTTATGAAACATGGTTATGCTCATTTAATGGCTATGATCAATGGAGTTGAAGGAAATGAAGAAGCATTGCACTGGCTTGAGAAAAATGAATTTCACTTACTGAAGCATTTGGCAAGAGCTGGTGATGGTGAGAAAGATTCAATGAAATGGCTAATAGAAAACAATCATCAGGAATTTGCCATTGTCGCTCAAAAAATTGAATTCGTTAAAAATGAAATCGAGGATAATCACAATGACGTCCACAGATTTGGAACGGACTAGTTTCTAGTGAGACGGTATTGATACAAAGTAGTATCATCTTGAAACCAAAATTCAAATTTAGTGTCGTCAAATGTATAATTGTAAGTCGTATCTAAATAATGATCAGTATCATAGCCACCTTGCAAAGCAGAACTACTACTAAAATGCATTCTTGTCGCGTCATCTACTAAATAAGTGCCTGCATGAGGAGCAGGGGCATTTGTTACTGTATCCCCAGAAATTTGAAATGATAAATTCGAATCCCAAAGTGCCAAGTACACTACTCCACTGGCAACTGTATCACCACTATTTCTAATTTCATTGAAAACTCCACGGTAAATTCCATCATTAGGAACCAAAACCTCCTTTTTACAAGAGATTACAACTGCTAGAAGCGCGAATATGAGACAGATTTTTTTCAGCACGTTAAATATCAATCAAGACAATGACTTTCAAACGAAGCTTTGAAAATTTTATTATCTTCATCATTCAAATTTAAGAAAAAACAATGGGAAACACAGTACTTTCAGATATCGAAATTGCCCAGGCGGCAACTTTAGATCACATCAAAAACATTGCTATGAAACTAGACATCCAAGAAGATGATCTTGAAATGTACGGAAAGTACAAAGCAAAAATCCCACTGAAACTCATTGACCAAAGTAAAATCGAAAAGAGTAATCTGATTCTTGTAACCGCCTTAACCCCCACTCCTGCTGGAGAAGGAAAGACTACTACCTCTATCGGGCTCACTGAAGGATTAAATAAAATAGGTAAGAAAACGACTGTTGTATTAAGGGAACCTTCTCTTGGTCCTGTTTTCGGAATCAAAGGTGGAGCAGCCGGAGGTGGATACTCTCAAGTTGTACCAATGGAAGACATTAACTTGCACTTTACAGGCGACTTTTCGGCAATAGAGAAGGCAAACAACCTTCTTTCTGCATTAATTGATAATAACATTCAGAGTAAAACTAGAAGTCTTGGAATTGATCCTAGAACGATTGGTTGGAAAAGAGTAATGGACATGAACGATCGTGCATTGCGCGAAATAGTTATTGGATTAGGTGGTACTGGTAATGGTATCCCTAGACAAGACGGATTCAACATCACACCAGCTTCTGAGGTGATGGCTATTCTTTGCATGGCTGAAAATTTTGAAGATTTAATTAACAGACTTGGAAACATATATGTCGGCACTACATTCGACAAGAAGCCAATTTATGCTCGCGATCTTCAAGCTCAAAACGCTATGGCAATACTTCTTAAAGATGCTATCCAACCTAACCTAGTTCAGACACTTGAAGGAAACCCAGCAATCATTCATGGAGGACCATTTGCAAATATAGCGCAGGGAACAAATACTATTATCGCTACAAAAATGGGCCTCTCACTTTCTGATTATGTTGTGACTGAAGCCGGCTTTGGAGCCGACCTAGGAGCTGAAAAGTTCTTAGACATAAAATGTGTTTCTGGTGGATTAAAACCGAAAGCAACAGTACTTGTCGCTACGATTAGAGCCCTGAGACATCATGGTGGCGCTCCAAAGGAAGAATATAACACTCCTTCTCCTGAAAGGGTAGCGAATGGCTTAGCCAATTTAGAAAAGCACATTGAAAACATGCAGAAATTTGGATTGAATCCAGTAGTTGCAATTAATGCCTTCCCTACTGATACTGAAGAAGAAGTTCAACTTATCAAAGAAAGATGTGAAAGCAGCGGTTGTAAAGCCGTTGTTGCAAATGGATGGGCTGACGGTGGAAACGGAATGACTGAATTGGCCGAAGCTGTTATTGATGTTATTGAAAACGGAAATAATGAATTCAAACAACTTTATGATTGGAACTCACCAGTTAAAGAAAAGATTGAGACAATCGCAAGAGAGATATATGGTGCTAAAGGAGTTGAGTACTCTAAAAAAGCATTAACCGACCTTAAAAAAATCGAAGAACTAGGATTAGAAGCATTGCCTATTTGCATGGCTAAAACGCAGAAATCATTCTCTGATAATGATAAGTTATTAGGAAGACCAACTGGCTTTTCAGTAAATGTGAGAGAATTTGAATTTGCTGCTGGAGCTGGATTTATTATTCCCATTTTAGGAAAAATGATGAGAATGCCAGGTCTACCTGCTACCCCTGCTTCAGAAGGAATGTCTATTAATAATGAAGGTGTTATTTCGGGACTTTCATAATGAATAATATATTTGAATACGAAGGATATAAGTTTAACAAAGGGTCAGTTACAAAAGTAACTGACCCTTTGACTGTTGAAGCACCTTTACAAATAAATATTAATGGTGAGTCTTTTACAGTGGTCATGCAAACACCTGGTGACGAAATTGAACTGGCCACTGGCTTACTCTTTGCAGAAAATGTCATTAAAGACTTCAATGAAGTTAAGTTCAACACGACCATCAATAAGCGAAATATCATTGATAACATTAATCTAGAAACTCCTAAATCAAACTTAGACACCGGCTATTTAAGCAGTAGAAGTCTACTATCTGTATCTTCCTGTGGAATCTGCGGAAAAAAAGAAATTGCGGACCTCAAACCCAAGGCAGATGGACTCAAAGAAAAACTGACTATCTCCTTTACAGAGCTTTTTGAACTCCATGGAAACATGTTTTCAAATCAAGATGGATTCCAAAAAACTGGCGGATGTCACGGAGTCGCTGCATTTGATGAAAACAAAAAGATGCTTGCTCTTAAAGAAGATATTGGAAGACACAACGCTTTGGATAAAGTTGTTGGGAAACTCATTGCAGAAAATAAGCTAGATGCCGCCAAGTTCATCACATTCAGTGGGAGAATATCCTATGAGATAGTTTCAAAGGCCTTTAGAGCAAAAATCCCAGTAATTGCAGCGGTATCATCCCCTTCCTCTCTCGCGATAGACTTCGGAAAAGAGTTTGGACTAACCTTAGTCGGTTTTTGTCGAGAAAATAAGGCGACCTGTTATAGCTTCCCAAACAGAATTACTGAGCTGAACTAAATTCCTTTTCAAACGTTCCTAATCAAAGTAAGACGTGACTTTTCTTGATCTTAATAGTGATTGGGCCCTTTGTAAATAATACTTTAAAAACTTCGAAATTATAACCTCTAAATCCTTAATTTTGTAACAAACGAAAACAGATGGCAATACGCGTAGCAATAAATGGCTTTGGAAGGATTGGAAGATACTTCACCAGAATGGCCTTACAGAACGAAGACATACAAATCGTTGCAATCAATGACTTGACGGACATCCCTACACTAGCGCACCTTTTCAAATATGATTCTGTTCACAGACAGTTCCAAGGAACGGTAGCAACTAACGATAGTGAACTCATATTGAATGGGAACTCAATTAAGATGTTCTCTTCTAGAGATCCAGAACAACTTCCTTGGGCAGAATTAGATATTGATGTCGTCCTAGAGTCCACTGGTATATTTAGAACGAAAGATTTAGCATCAAAGCATTTAACTGCAGGGGCTAAGAAGGTGGTTTTGAGTGCTCCCCCAAGAGGTGGTGAGATAAAATCCGTTGTATTGGGAATAAATGAAGATATATTAGATGGTTCTGAAAAGATCATTTCTAATGCTTCATGTACTACTAATTCAGCAGCGCCATTAGTGAAGGTGATGAAGACTTTAGGCAAAATTGAAAACGCCTACATAACTACAATTCATTCTTACACTTCAGATCAAAAACTACATGATGCACCTCATTCTGATTTAAGAAGAGCAAGGGCAGCAGCCGAATCAATAGTTCCGACTACAACCGGAGCAGCAAAGGCAATTACAAAAATATTCCCTGAGTTAGACGGTCATATTGGTGGATGTGGAATTAGAGTGCCTGTACCTGATGGTTCATTAACCGATATGACTTTCATCATGGATCATAACCTAACTGTTGAAGAAGTGAACTTAGCTTTTAAAAATGCTGCTGAGGGAGAATTGAAAGGAATCCTAAGTTATGTGATTGACCCCATTGTGTCTTCAGATATAATAGGTAACCCCCACTCTTCTAATTTCGATTCAAAACTGACTTCAATAATTGGGAAAATGGTAAAAGTAGTTGCTTGGTATGACAACGAAGCAGGATATGCAAACAGATGTGTTGATCTAATCGCTAAAATTGGATAAACACTTCAACATCTTTCAGTAGAAAAAGTAGAATGAAAAACATTGAACAAGAATCCCTTAAAGACGCAGAGGCTAGAAAGCAAAGTCATCTTGACCTGGCATTTCAGTCTCAAAATACTCTTGTTGATGATAGATTCTATTATGAACCTATGCTTGCTGCACATCCGAAAGGAGATGAAACGCTCCCCTTTAATTTGGCGGATAAAGAAATGAATTTCCCAATTTGGATTTCGAGCATGACCGGCGGGACATCAAGTGCCGGACCAATTAACAAGATGTTAGCCAAAACGGCAAAGAAGTTTGGATTTGGAATGGGATTAGGCTCTTGTCGAATCATACTTGAAGACAATACCCATTTTGAAGACTTCAATCTTCGACCAATACTCGGTAACAAGGTTCCTTTCTTTGCCAACGTAGGAATTGCACAAATTGAACGACTTTTAAAAACCAATCAAGGAAATAAATTAAGCGAATTAGTCGATAGACTTTCAGCTGACGGATTGATCGTTCATGTCAACCCTCTACAAGAATGGTTGCAGCCCGAAGGGGACTTGATAGAGCAAGCACCAATTGAGACAATAAAGCAATTATTGAATTCATTCAATAAACCAATTATTGTTAAAGAAGTTGGCCAAGGCTTTGGACCAGAGAGCATGAGAGCTTTGTTAGAATTGCCAATATTGGCATTAGACTTTGCTGCAAATGGCGGAACAAACTTTTCAAAGCTCGAATTAATCCGAAATGAAAACTTAAAAGATCATTATAAGCAGGTTGCAAGTATTGGTCACTCTGCCACAGAAATGGTTGCATTTTTAAATGATGCTATCAAAGATGTAGGAACCAATAAAAGATGTGAAAATGTCATAATTAGTGGTGGTGTTAAAGATTTCTTAGATGGATACTACCATACTGAAAATGCCAATATGCCAGCAATATATGGTCAAGCAGCTCCATTTTTGAAATATGCAAATGTGTCGCAATTGGCACTTGATGAGTTTGCCGACTTGCAAACAAAGGGCTTATTGATGGCGAATAGATTATTAAAAGTGAAGTAATGGATAAGTTTATAGAAGGATTTTCTAAAAAGGAAAAAGAAGATAAGATCCAGGCTATTGCTGCCTTCTTCAAAAACAGCGATCAAGCGATTCGGACTTTTAAAAGCTTTGACCACCCTGATTCTAAGATTCAGGATATGATCAACGAGTTCAGTGAAAATACAATCTCAAATTTTCACCTACCCTACAGCATTGCTCCAAACTTCCTTATCAACGGAAAAACATATGCTGTCCCTATGGTTATTGAAGAAAGCTCTGTGGTTGCAGCAGCTTCAAAGAGCGCGAAATTCTGGCATACTTTGGGTGGATTTCATATTGAAGTAGTTGATACTGAAAAAGTAGGCCAAGTACATTTCTTATGGAAAGAGGATGTTGAAAAATTAAAAAACAACTTCAGTGAATTAAAAGTATTATTAATTGAAGGAACCAATGACATCACTGTCAACATGAGAAATAGAGGTGGTGGAATTAAAGATATCATCTTAAAAGACCTAACAGATAAAGAACCTGGTTTGATGCAATTATATGTCACATTTGAGACCGCAGATTCAATGGGAGCAAATTTTGTCAACTCTTGTCTTGAGAAGTTTGCAGATATATTTAGAAGTTGGCATAAACGTAAGGAAGAATTTACAAATGATGGTCTAGAAATTGTCATGTCAATCCTTTCAAATCTAACGCCTAATTGTATTGTAAAATGTTGGGTAGAAACAGATATTGAAAATTTATCCGGAATCGTAGACGGAATTAGCGGAGAAGAATTTGCTAAGAAATTTAGAACTGCTGTCAGAATTGCAGAAGTAGATCCTTTCAGAGCGACTACTCATAACAAAGGGATATATAATGGCGTTGACGCAGTTGTATTGGCTACAGGTAATGATTTTAGAGCTGTTGAAGCTTGTGGGCATGCCTATGCTAGTATGAATGGAGGATACTCTTCATTAACAAATTGTGAACTTGAAAATGATAAATTCAAATTCACACTCACCTTACCTTTGGCGTTAGGAGTTGTTGGCGGATTAACTAATCTTCATCCGCTCGTCAAGCTTTCGCATGAGTTATTAGATCATCCCTCAGCAAAAGAGTTAATGGGAATAGCTGCCGCTGCTGGCTTAGCAAATAACTTTGGCGCAGTAAAATCACTCACAACAACTGGAATTCAGCAAGGTCATATGAAAATGCACCTCTACAACATTATGAATCAATTAGAAGTAAAAAAAGAAAAGAGAGAAAAAGTCATAGCATACTTTAAAGACAAAAATGTCTCTGTATCTGCTGTGAGGAAATATGTTGAAGACATAGCACTAGCTTAAGCAAATGGCATCCACAGATCAAACATTCAGGGCATCATGCAAATTAATGCTATTTGGTGAATACCTTGTTTTAAAGGGAAGTAAGAGTCTTGCATTTCCTCTTAAATTTGGTCAAAAACTTGAAGTAAAAGCTTTCAATCATCCAAAATGGACCGGGATATCACCGAGTGGGATATGGTTTACTGCACAATTTGACAAAGATTTGAATGTAACAATCACTTCAAATGAAAATTCAGCGAAAATTCTAAGAGATCTATTTCTTAAAATTAAAGAGATAAATCCAGCAATAAATCTTAATCAAGAATTCAAAACAACCGCTGACTTTAAATTAGAATGGGGATTAGGTTCTAGTTCTACCCTATTGAGTCTTCTGAGTCAATGGTCAAATGTAGACCCTTACTTACTTTTAGAATCTTCTTTTGGAGGTTCAGGATATGATGTGGCCTGTGCCTCAGCAAAATCTCCGATACTTTATGAGATTGAGTCGAGAAAAGTAGAAGAAGTTCAAATTCCAATAGAAATATCTTCAAAACTTCTCTTTGTCTATCTTGATAAAAAACAAAGCTCCTTAAAAGAG
>JBLFXO010000137.1:0-8997 GCA_047609865.1 Arenicella sp. | reverse complement strand
TTCCAATTTTTTCATAAATAATACCATCTGATGATCTCTCAATACTGAATTTCTTGTTTTCTGTCTCTGATAGGGTAGACCATTTTAAGTTCGTTGCAGTTTCAGTTCTGTCTGCTTTGAAGTTTATAAGTTCCACAGGTAGGGCACAGTTCGAGCAAGCCAATGTTACATTATCAAATCTAATTTTTTCTGCCGCCGCCCAAGTCATGGTCGTGATTCTCAACATTACCGTATTCGAAACACCCACTGATATGCAGTCAGAAAATGTGAAAGCCGCGAAATCGCCCACTGTAATGGTTGGTCCAGAAATAACGGCCCCGCACCACGGCACAGGATAGGTCGTGCTTGGACTTCCACATGTCCCACAATCACAAGCTAGGTCTGCAGTGCTAGTTGTGCCGTTAATAGCGTCAGAATATGCTGTCCAAGAGGTTCCGCTATCATAAGATACTTCAAGTTTAAGTAGATCAATTGTGTTACATCCTCCAGCACAAGTAGCTTGAACGCCCTCCATAGTTGAGACATGAGATAAGTCTAAAGAAATAGTAACACCTTCAGTGCAAGAAGAAATATCTATGTCATCTGTAAGCCATTCAGCTGGGCCATTGGTGTCGTTCCCTTCGAAAACATTATTGCCTGATACGGTGTTAACTTCATTGAAATCACCCGTACCTCCGCAATAAGTACAATTTGATGTCCAGTTCGTTCCAAATTGATCCGTTCCACTAGTTGAAGCGTCAGCTTCTCCCTCAAAATCTTCAAAAAAGACATTCTGGCCAAAACCTGAAAAGGATAGCAATAATATTCCTATGAGAATAAAGTTTTTCATTTATAGAGCGCCGACCCAGAGTGCCACAAGATAAGCCTAGCTAAGTTACGACATTTTTCCTATTCACGCATAGGGTTACTTGGTGCTACTTATCAACAAGATTTAAACTTATGGAGTTTGAATGGAGATGATTTTGACATACTCACCTACACGACTTTGAACGTTAGGGTCATCTGTGTCCCAAAGACCTTCTAAAATAACAAGTTCAAAAGTTGTTTTTACATTCATTACAGCTTTCAATTCTTCCCCAGTAACACTGCCTGCCGACAATTTCACGAAATAGGATTTCGCATTAAAATCTATAAAGAAGTCCCCATCTCCGGCTAATACATTACCCGCTTTGTTCAGGCTTTTCACTTGAGTGATGGTTCCTTTTACTTCCATTTTTTGGGATTGTCCAAATGAAAAATTGAAGAATAACAGGAAGGCGGTAAAGGTAAATATTTTAAGTGATAGCGTCTTTTTCATACCAACAAGGTAAAAAAAAAGCTGCTCAATTGAGCAGCTTTTTGATTTAAAATTGTCCGACAAAAGCCGTTGACTTTGGTTTTTTCTTAATCTTGACTTCACCCAAATTGAACTCAATTAGCTGTCCAGCATTGTTGATGATCATTTTATGAGGGAACATGATTCCTTTTTTGATTTCTTTGAAGTCTTCATATTTAGCTGACCCAGTTACACTATTACCTTCGTCATCAGTAGTAAAAGTTTCTTCGATAACTAACCATCCCGTTTTGACTGAATAGTATTCGTAAACGAAGTCTTCTTTTTCTTTTTTATTGACCTTGATCTTGAAATACTCTTCTCCTTCAACCTCATCAATGCCCATCATTTCGACATTATAGAAATCAGTGGAATAGTAATTGGCTTGACTAAATAAGAATGCTCCATCTTTCTTTTCCTGTAGTTCATCACCTTCATATTTAGTAGATCCAGTACCCATTACGAATGTTCCACCGAGCTCACCATTGAAGTATTCTTTTTGCATAGTTGCTTTTTGACCACCAGCGTTCATTTTCAATATGGAAGCAGTCTTATTAGGCTTGCCGCTATATTGAGTCATGTAGATGTCAGCTCCGAAAGCTTCAACGTGGGCAGAATAAACTTTCGTAACATATCCAACCTTCTTCATGATTTTGTCATAATCCACCTTGTTGTTAACAGAGAATGATTTGTATATGAAATTTTGAATCACGGCTTCAGCAGTAATACCATCAGGCACTGCCTTTAGATTAATCTTTTCTTTACCTTGAGAATCTTTCAATTCCATTCCGCCGGTATTGTCAAACTTCTCAATAGTCCCAGCAATCTCCTCGTTACCAACAACAATGATGTTTAAGTTATTTGGTCTCAAGTACTTTTTAGCAACGGCCAAAAGTTCAGCTTGTGTAATCTTCTCAAGGTCCTTTAAGTAGTTAGTGTAGTAATCCTTCGGTAAGTTATATCTAACAGTGTTCAGTGCGAATCTAGCCATTGTTTCAGGCTGCTCTAGCGATCTTGCAAAAGCACCAGTCATTGAATTTTTAACCAATTCAAGTTCTTTAGCTGTAACGCCTGTTTCAGCAATCTTCTCAATCTCCATTATGATTTGAACGATTGCGCTATCCGTAACTTCATTTCTGAAATTCCCACCGGCACTAAAGCTTCCAATTAATTTGTCTTGAGAAATTCTAGAGTAACAGCCATAAGTATATGCTTTATCTTCTCTCAAGTTTGACATTAGTCTTGCTGAGAAAGATCCACCACCTAATACTTGGTTTAATACTCTCAATTTAATCACATCTTCATGACCCGGTTTTAACTGCATGTTATGAGTAATTGTAATTCTACTTTGAACAGCTCCTGGCTTATCAACGAAGTATACATTATTTCCTTTTGATTCAACAACATCAAAGGTTTTTACAGCAGTTGGTGTTCCTTTTTCCCAAACACTAAAGTACTTGTTCACGTATTCTTTTGCCTCTTCTTGAGTTACATCTCCAACGATAACCAAATAAGCCATGTTTGGAATGAAGTTTTCTTTATAATGATTCTTAATATCATCAATAGTCAAGTTGCTTAGACTAGCTTCTGTGGTAATTTCTCCATAAGGATGCTCAGCACCATAGTTAACCACACCTGCTACGTTACTAGCCATTGCATCAGGGCTAGATTTTTCTTGCTCTAGAGCAGAAATGTTTGCCTTTACGATTCTGTCAAACTCCTCTTGAGGAAAAGCAGGTTTTGTGATCATCTCGCTCAATAAGGCCAATAAATTTGGCGTATGCTTCTTCAGTGATGACGCAAAAAATCCTCTTGCCGAAGTTGAAACTCTCGCTCCCATGTAATCTATCTTAGCATCAAATTCATTTTTCGGGGTTATCGTTGTTCCGGATGATAATAGTTGACCAAAAATATCTGACTTACCAACTTTGTCTCCTTCAGGGACTGTTGGGTAATCAACAAAAAGTTGAAATGAAACTTTAGGTAATTTATGGTTTTCAACCACAATTACTTTTAGTCCATTATCTGCCGTTACTACATCAGGAATATTGATTTTAATTTCAGGATTCGGTTGTGGCTTCGGTGCCTGAGTTCTGTCTATCTGAGCAATTGCAGATGATCCAACAAAAAAGGCCGCTAGCGCTATAATTAAGTTCTTTTTCATAATAATTCTTATAAATGCTCTATGATTAATTGTTTTGCTCCTTTGGTAAATAGTAAAGAACAACTCTATTGTCTTTTGTGAAATATTTTTTAGACACTCTCATAATGTCTTCTTTAGTAACAGCCATATATTTATCCAATTCTGTGTTGATTAAATCAGTTGACCCACTATATACATGATAGTTCGCTAATGACTCAGCAATTCCAGCCATGGTAGAGTTTGAAGAAATGAAATCACTTTCAGACATGTTTCTTAATTTTTGAAATTCCTCATCTGAAATCAACTCATTTTGAGTGTTTTCAACTTCAGCTTGAAGCGAAGCCTCTAAGTCTTTTAAATCAACTCCCATATTTGCGATAGCCAATGAAAGCGCTATTCCTGGATCCTCTAATCCGAAAGGGAAAGCAAATGCAGCTAAGGCCATTTCTTGCTTTTCAACTACATTCTTATTAAATCTAGAACTGTTTCCTTGTGATAATAACATGCTTAACATCTCCACTGCATAGTGATCTTCATGCTTTAGTTCTGGAATTCTGTACGCCATAATAACTGCAGGAAGTTGAATGTTGTCATAAATAGTATCTCTGATTTCAGCCTCTAACAATCCTTCTTTAATAGTAGGTCTTGGGACTTCGTGCTGTGCATTAGAAATTTTAGAGAAGTATTTTTCAATGAATTCTTCTGTAGGCATTTTGTTGTGCCAGTCACCCATAAAGTCTTTAGATGTAGCTCTTCCTTTTAGAACATCATCATATTTTTCTTGAAATTTCTCAAGAGACAAGAATTCTAAATCTCTGTAAAGATCTAATCGGTCTCCGTTAGGAATAGTTCCGAAATAAGATTCAATCCATTTTTTAGTTGAATCTAAGTCAATGTCACCTGCAATTGTAAGTGTTGCGTTGTGAGGCACATAAAAAGTTCTGTAGAAATTCACGTAATCTTCTTCTTGGGCAGCATCTAAATCTTCCATTGATCCAATAGGAACCCATTGGTAAGGATGTTCTTTGTAAGCTCTTTTGAAGACTTCATACATCAAAGAACCATAAGGTTGGTTATCCATACGTTGTCTTTTTTCTTCTTTAACAACTGCTCTTTGAGTTTCAATTCCGATATCTTCAACTTTCGCATGAAGTAATCTTTCAGACTCTAACCAAAGTCCTAATTCTAATTGATTAGAAGGAAGAAGCTCATAATAGAAAGTTCTGTCTTGGGAAGTATTGGCGTTAAGTGTTCCTCCAGCACCTTCAACAAACTTGTCATAAGTATGTCTTTCAATATTGGTTGTTCCTTCAAACATCAAGTGCTCAAAGAAGTGAGCGAATCCTGTTCTTCCGACTTTTTCATTCTTTGATCCTACATGATACAAGATTGTTACCGCCGCAATAGGAGTTGAGTGGTCTTCATGTAATATCACGTGCAAACCATTTGGCAGGTCATATTCTACAAAGTCAATTTTTCTGGCGTCTTGTGCAGTAGCAGAAAACCCTACTAAAATCGTTCCAACAACTAAGCAATTTTTTAGTTTCATAATTATTTATTTAATCAAGAAGCAAAAATAACAGATGTTTCTTAATATTTTTAGCGTCAATGATAATTGGTAAATTTATATGTTAAAAGGTCTCAAACTAGTGACACTATGTTGTCTAGCTCTTTTTGGAGCAAATTCTATTGCGCAAGCTGATTTAATAAAGCTCAATAAAAATTTTTATTCAGCCTTAAATGAAGGTGATTCTTTAGGATTAAGTAAATATTTTCATGAAGATGGCATGGTAACCCATGTGGGTAAAGACACAACTTTTGGATATGATCTTGGCGGTTTTCTTGAGGTTTGTAATTCATTCAAATCAGGAATGTTCAACGAGAAAGTAAAGTCTATCATTGCTTTAGAAGTGACACCTCAAATTTATACAGTTCAGGTAGAGTTTCAGTTCTATGTTAATGGAAAGTATAGTCATTGCGGAATTGATCATTTTACTTGGATAGAAAAAGAAGGTAAACTTCTGATTAAAGATATTCTTTCAACTGATAATGTGATTTGTGGTGATGATGTTGTAGAAGAGGTAGTTGAGTCTGAGAAAGAATTTAGAGAGCTTGATAGATTGATGAATAATTGGCATAAAGATGTTATTGCTCTCGAGTTAGAGTCGTTCTTTGGTTTGATGACGAAGGATTTTTTCTACTTAGGCACTGACCCAGGAGAAAGATGGAGTAAAAAAGAGTTCCGAAAATTTTGTGAGCCTTACTTTTTGGAAAAAAAGCAAACATGGAATTTCGTTCCAATAAAACGAAATTGGGGAATGTCTGAGAACGGTGATTACGCATGGTTTGATGAAAGTTTGGATACATGGATGGATGAATGCAGAGGTTCGGGAGTGTTCAGAAAAGAAGACGGAGAGTGGAAGATTGTGCAATACAATCTAACAGTATTGATAGAGAATGAGAAGATAGAGAAGTTTATCAAGCTCAGAAAGAAATAAAATTTAATCTCATTATAGAAATAACATATGTTGAAAATTGACATGCATACGCATATATTGCCTCCAGAAATGCCTAATTGGACGGCTAAGTTTGGTTATGGAGATTTTGTTTGGATAAAACCATCTGCCGCAAAATCTGGTCATGCGGATATGATGAAAGGCAATAACTACTTTAGAACAATTGAAGAGAATTGTTGGGATGCTGACGTTCGTATTGCGGACTATGAAAAGTATCAAACCCAAGTGCAAGTGGTATGTACAGTTCCCGTTATGTTCTCTTATTGGTCAAAAGGAAAAGACTGTTTAGAGTTAAGTCGATTCTTGAATGATCACGTTGCAGATTTACAAGCAAGATATCCTAAGAACTATGTTGCCTTAGGGACGATTCCTATGCAAGATAGCCAGTTGGCTATTCAAGAGCTTCATAGGCTTAAAAATGAGCTTGGAATTGATGGGATTCAAATTGGATCAAATATAAATGACAAGAACTTATCAGAAGCGGAGTTCTTTCCAATTTTTCAAGAATGTGAAAAGTTAGGAATTGCAATTATGATTCATCCTTGGGAGATGATGGGGTTTGATAGTATGGAGAAATATTGGTTGCCTTGGTTAGTAGGCATGCCAGCTGAAACATCAAGAGCAATGTGTTCTTTGATATTTGGAGGTGTGCTAGAGCGGTTACCAAATTTAAGAGTACTGGCTTCGCATGCAGGTGGGTCTTTTATTCCTACGATAGGTAGGATAGAACATGGGTTTAATTGCAGACCTGATTTAGTAGCAGTGGATAATCCGGTGAACCCTAGAGAATACTTAGGAAAGTTTTGGACAGATTGTATAACACATGACATTGATTTATTAAAATATATTCTAAAAGTACAGGGGTCAGATAAAGTTTGTTTAGGAACTGATTACCCTTTTCCTCTAGGTGATTTAGAAATTGGGAAGTTCATTGAAGACAGTGATATCACTAAAGGAGATGTTGAAAATATCTTTTGCAATTCTATCTTGAGTTGGTTGGATATGGATAAGAGCAAATTCTTATAAAGGAACTTTTAGAAAATTAAAAAACCGTCATGACGATTAATGTCATGACGGTTTTTTTTATGTCTTTAAAACAGAAGCTTAACTAGTAAACTCCGTGCATGAATTTCTTAATAATAGGGGTGAGGATAATTGCAATTATTCCCATACCTATAGGTATTAAGGTGAAGATCAAGAAGAAGGTTGATAAGGAGTAATCAGCTGTGATTTCCTCTACCATTCCTCCAACCAAACTCGCTAATTTATTACCAATAGCTACAGCCAAGTACCATACACCAAACATAAAGGCAATCATTCTACCTGGAACAAGTTTAGATACATAGGATAGTCCTACTGGAGATAAACAGAGTTCTCCTAATGTATGGAGTAGATAGGCGGCCGTAAGCCACCATACACTGACCAGAACTTCGGTCCCATCAGGGTTTAGTTCTCCGAGACCTTGCGCACCTAGAGCTAATGCTCCAAACCCTGCTCCTAATAGTATTAATCCTAATCCATATTTAACTGGGCCTCTTGGATTCCATTTACTCTCCCACAATTTACTAAATAAAGGAGCAAACATAATAATGAATAATGAGTTCAATATACCGAACCAAGTAGGTTCAATTTCAACTTCATTTTCTTTAACTTCCATGACTGTACCCGTTAGAACTTTCGGCCGCTGACCATCAAATATCATTCGGTCGCTATAGGCATCAAGACCTTCTTCATCAAGGTATCTGAATCCACCTCTCTTTTTCTCTACTATTGAGAACGTCTGTCCAACAGACATTTCAACTGGTTCTATAACCTTGGTAGTTTTAGTTGATATTACATCTCCAGGTAAAAAGTCATCTGAATTTGCATAAACTGCGTGCTCAACTTCAACCATTTCACCTGTTTCAGGATCAAGCTCTGTCGTAGCTACACTTTGGTAAGAAACCAAGTATGCGTTTGAAGATAAGTTTCTGTCAATTTTCCAGATTACGATTCCCCAAATGAAGATGAATGAACTGGCTAAAATGATGTTAGATAGTGCGTATTTCTTAAAGGTTTGTTTGAATAATTTGAAGAGTACCCAAGAAATAATACCAATAGGCACTACAGTAATAACGATATCAATAACAAGGAAAAGCGTTGCGTACCCTCCTGTCATAATTCTGTCAGTAAAATCTGCAGCAAACAATGTCATTGTTCCACCAGCCTGCTCAAAGGCCGCCCAAAAGAATACCGTGAAAAATGCGAAAATCGCAACTACAATCATTTTATCTCTTACGATATTCCCGTATCTCATGATCCTGCTAATTAGCAGACCCAGGAACATACCTAATGCAATCAATATCATGAAAGAAGCGCCATCAAGATTTCCTACGTAAAAATTGAATAAATTATAGCCGCCAATTTTTGAAACAGGATCATTTATAATCCAAACTACCGCAATAACAGCACTCACCCACATGAGAATCTGATCCATCAACGTGAATGGGTTTCTCTTATCTCCCTTATCCATTGCAACCTCTTCACCCATGTCATCAATGACAGTGTCATTTTCCAATTCAACTGGTGCACTTCTGTCTGGTTTAAGACCAATGTTTCCTAATATTTTTTGGGCGAACATGAACTGAAGCATCCCTAAGAACATGAAAATTCCGGCCAATCCAAATCCATAACTCCAAGAAACATTAACACCTATGTAACCGCAAAGCATAATACCCAAGAAGGCACCAGCATTTACACCCATGTAGAAAATTGTGTATGCTCCATCTTTCTTCTCAGGTACTTCCTTGTACATGTGAGAAATAATAGAAGTCATGTTCGGTTTGAAGAATCCATTACCAAGAATTAAGAGAGCAATCCCAACATACATTGTGAGCTCGCTTTCTAGTGCCATGGCTCCGTGACCAAGAGTCATTAATAAGGCTCCTATAATTACCGCCTTCCGGTATCCAATAATTTGATCGGCAATAAAGCCACCTAAAATTGGAGTTAAATATACCATTGCGGTATATGTTCCGTAAAGTGCC
>JBLFXO010000136.1:0-9031 GCA_047609865.1 Arenicella sp. | reverse complement strand
AATGGCTTCTTTAAACTGTCCTTGAAGGCGATAATACATACCAATTGAAAGCTTCGCATTTGGATTCGTCTTATCTATTTTATTTTGTTCATACAGATTGAAGACACGTTTGAAGTAATTAAGAGCTAACTTATTGTCTCCTTCTTCAAAATAGATATCACCCATTGAGGAATAGATTGAAGCCAACTCTTCATTATCACCAAGAAGCTGCGCGATCTTTATTGCCTTATTATAATACCTAAGCCCTTCTTCTGAATCCCCCATTGAGAATTTAATGAAGCCATAACTGCTATAAATAGACATTAAGAGGGGCTGATCTCTTTTACTCTCAGCAATCTCTAAGGCCACACCTAAATGATCTAAGCCCTCAAAATAATTTAAATAATAATTAGTTTGAATGTGAGACAACACAAGAGACGACTCAAGAACTCCATCTTGATAGTCTAGCGTATTCGCTAACTCCAATGCCTGATTCCCATAAGAAACGCCTAAGATGAAATCATCTTTGACATAGAGATTCGCTATCTCATTAAGCACGTCAACTTTTTCAGGAGTTTCTTCAAGATTAATAAAAACCTGAATGAGAGAATCAATTCTAGCCGTGTTTGAACCATTTTGAGAATAGCCGATTGTGCCTAATGAACAAACCAAAAACAACGAGAGTATTTTTAGAGTTACCGACAAAATATTTGACTTTTTTAAGTTCACCTTTTCTAATATAGCAATTAATCCCAATAGTTAAACCGAGATTAGACGAACCATAAAAAAAACCTGCTCAATTGACTTGAACAGGTTCTAAAATTAGGTTTAAAGACTTACTTACTCTGCAACAACTTCGAAATCGAATGATTTCATAACATCTTTATGAAGATTCGCTGTCGCTTTATAAGAACCAATCTCTTTTACAGGTTCAGTATCAATTTTCAATGATTTTCTATCAATCTCTACACCTTCAGCTTTTAAAGCATCAGAAAGAGCAATAGTAGTGATTGATCCAAAGATCTTACCACTTTCACCAACTTTCGCGGCTACTTTTACAGTCAAACCTTCAAGTTTAGCCGCAATTGCTTCAGCTTCTTCTCTCACTTTAGACTCTTTGTGAGATTTTTGTCTCATTACTTCGGTATGCGCTTTTTTAGCAGATACTGTTGCTAATTGAGCGTATCCTTGAGGGATTAAAAAGTTTCTACCGTATCCAGACTTAACTGAAACGACTTCGTCTTTATATCCTAGTTTATCTACGTTTTTCTTTAATATGATTTCCATGATAATGGATTATTATTCGCCCGCCTTACCGGCAGGCAGGTTATACAATTACTTCATCAAATCGGCTACATAAGGAAGAACAGCTATGTGTCTAGCTCTTTTTACTGCCTTATTAACTCTTTTTTGAAACTTCTGAGAAGTACCAGTTACTCTTCTTGGTAAAATTTTACCTTGCTCATTAATGAACTTGATTAAGAAATCTGGGTTTTTGTAATCTACATACTTGATTCCGTTCTTCTTGAAACGACAATACTTGTCTTTTTTAATTTCAATGTTAATCGGAGTTAAATATCTAATATCTGATTGTGCCATTTTTGTAAATTAATTGATTAAACACTAAGCTTTCGCTTCTTTTGCTAGTCTTCTAGTCTTGTCTGCGAATGCTATGTGATCCGTATCCATTCTAACTGTTAAGAATCTCATGATTCTTTCGTCTCTTTTAAATTCGACTTCTAATTTATTAATTAGAGTGCCGTCATTTTCAAATTCAACTAAGTTGTAAAAGCCAGTCGATTTCTTTTGGATCTGATAAGCAAGCTTTTTCATACCCCAGAATTCGTTGTGTTTAATTTTACCACCATTTTTGGTGATATAATCTTCATAGACTTTTACTGCTTCCTTTGCCTGTTCTTCAGACAAAACGGGAGTTAAAATGAAAACAGTTTCGTACCTATTCATATGTTTATTTATTAAAATTAGTGTGCAAAGATACCGTTTTTATTCGGATTGCAATAGTTTTTACGATAAAAAGCAACTATTAAACTAAGCCGTTGTAAATCAGCAGTCACAATGTTAATAATTCTCAATCAATTCAGGGCTTTGATCACACTATATATTATATATTTGTTCCTCAAATTTTGACATGAGTAATTTCGTAGTTTCAGCAAGAAAATATAGACCACAAACCTTTGAATCGGTAGTTGGGCAAAGTGCTATTACCACTACCCTAAAGAATGCCATCAAGAATGAACACTTGGCGCAGGCCTTCCTATTCTTTGGTTCTAGAGGAGTTGGTAAGACTACTACAGCTAGAATTTTGGCGAAGACTTTGAACTGTTTTGACCTTCAAGAAAACATTGAGCCTTGTAATAAGTGTGAATCTTGCACTTCTTTTAATGAAGGACATTCATTCAATATTCTTGAGTTGGATGCCGCCTCTAACAATTCTGTAGACGATATTCGAAATTTGATTGATCAAGTTAGAATTGCTCCTCAAGTTGGCGACCATAAAATATTCATCATTGATGAGGTCCACATGCTATCTCAAAATGCATTCAATGCCTTTTTGAAGACTTTAGAAGAACCACCTAAGCACGCAGTGTTCATATTGGCGACTACTGAAAAGCATAAAATTCTACCTACTATTCTTTCAAGATGTCAGATTTTTGATTTTCACAGAATTCAAATTCAAGACATTGTAGATCATCTGAAGTATATTGCTAAGTCAGAAGGAATCAAAGTTGATGAAAAAGGTCTTCATGTGATTGCTCAGAAAGCTGACGGAGCTTTGAGAGATGCGCTTTCAATATTTGATCAAATTGTATCTTTCAGTAACAACAATGTCACCTATGAAGCAGTTCTTCAAAACTTGAATGTTTTGGATTACGACTACTACTTCAAGATTACCAGCTTTGCTTTAGAAGGAAATATTCCTGAGAATTTATTGATGTACAATGAAATTCTAGTTCACGGATTTGATGGAAGTCAATTTGTTTTAGGATTAGCTGAACATTTAAGAAACTTACTCGTTTGTAAAGACCCAAAAACTCTTGACTTACTGGACATCCCAAATGACTTGAAAGAACAGTACTTAGCGCAGTCCAGTTTAACTCCTCAAGAGTTTATCTTAACATCTTTAGATCTATTGAAAGCAACTGAATCTGGCTTTAAACCAAGTAAGAATAAACGATTACATATTGAATTAGCTCTGATGAAATTTTCAAGCATTCAATCTACAATCACTAATAAAGCTGCCATATCTTAGGATATAGAGAAATTGAAATATTACCCTTTGTTGGTCAGAACGAACCTAAAGAACTTAAAGTTGATACAACCGAAAAGGCTATCAATTCTGAAGTTAAAGAGAAGACTCTTGTTGGAAAAGCCGCTATTTCCCAGGCTATTCAGAGAAAACAAATCAGTCAACCTACAGGAGCTTTCAATTCAAAAAATATTGGAATCAATTCGACATTGAATCCGGTGGCAAAGAAGAATGCTGAAAGTGCCGAAGAGAATTTAAAGGAGGAAAATCAAGCCTATTCTCAAGAGCAGTTTGATTATGCCTGGAAAGATTTCGCTTTAGGAATCAAGAGAGAAAAGAAAGACAGCTTGTTCACTACGCTAATGAACTGTGACAAAACTATAGACTCGAATCACCTCATCACCTTAACAATCCATAATTCGATTCAACAAACTGAATTGGATGATTGCAAGGGTGACTTTGTTCGCCAGTTAAGACAAAAACTGAGAAACACCAATATTAATTTAGATTATGTAATTTCTGAAAAGAAATCAATTAAGGTAATGGACAGTAAAGCCACTTTTGATAAGCTTGCCGAAGAAAATAGCTCCCTAAATAAATTTAGGAAGCTATTCAATTTAGATATCGAGTTTTAATCGATTATTTCTTTGCACCTAACATCTCGTCAGGATTTGCAGTAACAGAATTCTTCTCAACTCTAAGCTTTCCTGCTCCTTCAGTAGAGATCAATATTGTGTTTTCGTTAATTTCTAATACTTTCCCATGGATACCCCCAGTAGTAACAATCTTGTCACCATTCGCTAAACCAGCTCTGAATGACTTTGCTTCTTTACTTTTCTTAATCTGAGGACGCAACATGAAAAAGTAAAATACTAATCCAATCAAACCAAACATGATGATTTGCTGCATGAATTGTCCTTCACCTGCAGCTTCCGCTTGCTCTTGTAAGAGCATAAAATTCATTTTCATAATTTATTCGTTTACTATACCAGTTATGGTTAATATATTTAATGATGGGTTTGTATTTGCTTCTACCCTTACATTCTTTCTTACATTTCCAACTCTTCCTTGAGAATCAAAACTCACTTTTATCTCTCCAGTTTCTCCGGGAGCAATAGGATTTTTTGGCCACTCTTCAGGAACTGTGCATCCGCAAGATCCTTTTACGTTAATCAAAATTAAATTTTGATCACCAGTATTTTTGAATTTGAAAGTGTATTTCACTTGCTTTCCTTCAGTAACTTCACCAAAGTCGTAATCCATTTCCTCAAAAGACATCTCTGTAGGATTGTCAATGAACTCTGCGTAATCAGTTCTTCTCTCTTCTGCGTTAGCCTCACTATTAGAAGTACAAGAAAAGCTCATAAAAAGGAGGGCCAATATTATCATTCCGTTTTTCATCTTTTAATTTATTAGGCCTCTTCCAGCCTTGTTCAACTTTCCATCTTTCGCTAAGATATCAACCGCTTTATCCAAAATTCCGTTTATAAAAACCTGGCTCTTAGGAGTGCTATAAAATTTAGATATCTCAATATATTCGTTTAACGTAACTTTCTTTGGAATCGAAGGAAGTTCAGTTAATTCAGTAATTGCCATCTTCAATAAAATAATATCCATTTTGGCAATTCTCTCTAGTTCCCAATTCTGAGTAAGACTATCAATTAAGGCAGCGTTTTCATCATCATTAGACAATGTCTTCCTCATTAACTTCTTGATAAAATCGCGCTCGTCTTCTTCATCTTTATAAAGAGTAAGAATGGGTTTTGTATTTTCATCTTTTTCGTCAATAGCCTTAATAGTTTTCAAAACCATTGAACAAATCAAGTCAATATCATCTAACCAATAAATACTCTCGTTTTCAAAAAAGTCGTGCAGCAAAGGAAAATTAGCAATCTCTGTTTTGAAAAGACTTAAAACGAATTTTCGATCTTTTTCAAAATCAGAACCTTCAGTCTCCACATACTCCTTATATACATCTGTGTCCGTGATGCCAACAAAGAGTTTTCTCATCAAATCCGTCTTGACAGCTCCACCCCAATTCACCTTCAATTGTTCAGACGATTTTCTTAAGGAAATATTTTGAGCCAAATGACTAAATATTTTATTGTCTACGAAATTTCTAACCGGAACTAAATCATCAGCAGATGGCTGGATTTTATTCAATCTATCAGCCATGCGTTGTTCTGCAAACCTTGTGATCTCTTCAAATGAGAGTAAAAAGTACAAATACAATTCATACATTTTATCTATCGATCTAAAAACCTCTTTTTCGGCTTTTAAAGCATCTTCCTCTTCTGATTGAAAGAAAGCATAGAGTATTTGTAATACCTTAATTCTAAGGTGTCTTCTGTTGAGCATTTACAAAGGTAATTTAACTTTTCCGATTGATTCAATTCTTTCTTCAGCCATTTTATTCGCAATCTTATAGGTCGGAATCCCTTCAGAGTTTGAACGATTCACAATCTCTAATGTTCGATCATAAATTTCAGATGCTTTACCCATAGCCCATTCAGACGACAAGCCTTTAACTTCAGCATAACAATTAATTACTCCACCGGCATTCAACATAAAGTCAGGAACATAAATCATTCCTTTACTTTTTACAAGCTCACCATGGATAGATTCATCTGCCAATTGGTTGTTTGCAGCACCTGCAATGATTGAGCAATTTAGCTGTTCTAATGTATCATCATTAACTGTTGCACCTAAGGCGCACGGAGCATAGATATCCATATCTATACCATAAATATCATCTAAGCCAACAACAGTTGCACCGTATTCTTTAGAAACTCTTTTCAATGTCTCATCATGAATATCTGAAATAAATATTTGAGCTCCTTCATCTTTTAAATGTTTCACTAAATATTCACCAACATGTCCTACACCTTGAACAGCTATTTTCTTTCCCGCTAATGAATCAGATCCAAACTGAACTTTCGCAGCAGCTTTCATTCCCATATAACAACCGTAAGCCGTAACAGGTGAAGGGTCTCCTGACTTCCCAGGCAATCCAACAACATTATTAGTTTCCATATTAACCCAAGTCATATCTTGAGGAGAAATCCCAACATCTTCTGCAGTAATATACTTACCACCTAAACTTTCAACGAACTTTCCGAACCTTCTAAATAAAGCTTCAGATTTTTGTTTTCTTGCATCTCCTATAATAACTGCTTTTCCACCACCAAGATTTAATCCTGAAATGGAATTTTTATAAGTCATTCCTCTTGATAATCTCAAAACATCATTGAGTGCCTCAAGCTCGTTATTATATGACCACATTCTCGTACCACCTAATGCTGGACCTAATGTTGTGTTATGAACAGCGATAATAGCTTTTAAGCCCGTCTCATTGTCATTACAAAATAATAGTTGTTCGTGATTATATTTAGACATACGCTCTACAACTGGGTTGTCAGCTAAAGCTGTCTCTTTAATATCTTTTACTTCAAACATAATTGAGGTGATTTACATTATTATACTAAATCTTAGTATTAACTTTGCCTTTGATTTTAGGCGCCCTACTCTTCAGTAGGACGGCACAAAAGTACTAAATTTTAAATGTCTTCTTTATCCTATTTAAATAAATATTTCGTCAAGTACAAATGGCTACTTTTATTAGGAGTGGTGTTTATTGCTGGACAGAACTTATTCAAGGTTGAAATGCCTGGAGTTCTGAGAGATACTATCAACGATATGGTTGACCTCAAAGAAGGTGGTGTGGTTGCAAATGCCAATGCCATGATGAAAATTGCATTAATGTCTGCAGGTCTTTATGCACTATTCTCATTGATTGCCGGAATTTTCTTATTCCTACAAAGACAGACTATAATTAGGACATCTCGTTACATAGAGTACGATTTGAAAAATGAAATCTACGAACAATACCAAAGGCTTTCGTTCAATTTTTATAAGAAGAACTCGACTGGTGATTTAATGAATAGAATCTCTGAGGATGTCTCTAAGGTGAGGATGTACTTGGGACCTGCGGTGATGTATACCGTCAATTTGGTCATCCTTTCTGGATTTGCGTTGTACAAAATGATATCCACAAATCCTCAGCTTACTTTATATGTCCTTGCCCCATTACCGATCATGTCTATTCTCATTTATTTCGTGAGCTCTGTATTGAACAAGAAAAGTGAGAAAGTTCAAAGACAACAGTCATTCCTCTCGACTATGGTTCAAGAAACTTTTTCTGGAATAAGAGTAATAAAGTCTCATGTGAAGGAGGCAGAAACTGAAGCTCGATTTAATAAAGAGGCTGATGATTACAAAAACAAGTCTATGAACTTGGTCAGAACACAGGCCTTTTTCATGCCCACAATTGTTATGCTCATTGGGGTAAGCACCATTCTAACCATTTATATAGGTGGAATTCAGGCAGCAAATGGTGAAATTAAAGCAGGTGAGATTGCAGAGTTTGTAGTTTATGTGAACATGTTGACATGGCCATTTGCTTCTGTTGGATGGGTGACGTCATTAGTGCAAAGAGCAGCTGCATCTCAAAAGAGAATCAACGAATTTTTAAAAGTAGAGCCTGAAGTTTATTCTAAAAGTGATGAACCTTTTAAATTTGAAAATTCTATTGAGTTTAAAGATGTTGACTTGACTTTTGAAAACTCTGGAGTTACTGCCCTCCAAGGTTTGAACTTCAAGATAAACAAAGGAGAAACTGTTGGTATAATTGGTAGAACGGGGTCTGGAAAGTCAGCTCTTGCCTATTTATTAATGCGATTGATTGATCCAACTTCGGGAAAAATAGTTGTGGATAGAAAGCAATTAGACGAAGTGAACTTAGATGCATGGAGAAAGCACTTAGGATATGTGCCACAAGAGCATTTCTTATTTTCTGATACCGTTAAGAACAATATCGCGTTTGGAGTTGACGCCGCGAAAGTTTCAGATGAATTGGTAGTGCAAGCGGCTAAAGATGCAGGCATTCATCAGAACATTGAAAACTTTAAAGACAAATACGAAACAAGGTTAGGTGAACGTGGCATCAATTTATCTGGTGGACAGAAACAGAGAGTTTCAATTGCTAGAGCGCTGATTAAGCAGCCTGACATACTTGTTCTTGATGATTGCCTATCAGCTGTAGACAATGAGACTGAAGAGGTGATTCTTAATGCGATCAAAAGAAATCTGGCTGATAAAACTGCCATTATCATTTCTCATAGAATTTCAAGTATAAAATATGCCGATAAGATTTTGGTTCTTGAGGAAGGGAAAATAATTGAAGAAGGAACGCATGAAGAACTTCTCTCTAAAAAAGGACAATATCATTTGATTCACACTAAGCAAGAAATGCAAGGAGACTCAGAATGAAGAGACAGTGGGAATTAAAAGAGGAACAATTTTTTGGAATTGGAGTTTATCAACCAAAAACGACCCATAATATTGGTACATTATGGAGATCAGCGTACATTTTAGGCGCTCAATATATCTTCATGGTTGGTGGTAAATACAACGGCCAAACCTCTGATACACAAAAAGCTTGGTCAAGAATCCCCTTCTTTAAATATGATGATTTTGATCATATGTATAACTCTTTACCTCACTCAACTCAGTTAGTTGGTGCTGAACTTTGTGAAAATTCAACTCCTATTCGTAACTTTGCGCATCCGCAGAGAGCGGCATACCTTTTGGGAGCAGAAGATAATGGTCTTCCTCAAAAAGTAATTGAGCGTTGTCACAAGCTAGTACAGCTGCCTGGCTTAACCT
Source organism: Arenicella sp. (assembly GCA_047609865.1). Classification (GTDB taxonomy): domain Bacteria; phylum Bacteroidota; class Bacteroidia; order Flavobacteriales_D; family Crocinitomicaceae; genus Paracrocinitomix. The sequence goes on along the minus strand of JBLFXO010000136.1, from coordinate 60 downwards.
CACTTAACGTCTCTGTTAGTGGAAGTATATTGATGTACGACAGAATAAATAAGTTAGAAA
>JBLFXO010000135.1:0-9061 GCA_047609865.1 Arenicella sp. | reverse complement strand
TGAGAGATTAGTTGTTGCTTTGAATGAAGAAGTTGAACAAAATCCTGTAATAATTGCCTTTTTGAATCGTCTAAGTGATTACTTGTTTGTCTATGGCAGGTATTTGACCCATGAACTGGGAGCAGAAGAAATTCCTTGGGTAGCCCAGAAATAGGGCTTTGGTGGACAAGTTATTAACAAAAACAATTCTTTTACCGACAAATATTAGGATATATGGATAAAAAAAACTTCATTTGCGGAAAAGTTAAAAACAATAAATTATGTATTGGACGTTGGAATTAGCATCATATATGGAGGATGCACCGTGGCCAGCAGCAAAAGACGAGCTAATCGATTTTGCTATGAGATGTGGAGCGCCTTTAGAAGTTGTAGAAAATCTACAAGAAATCGAAGACGAGGGAGACACATACGAAAGTATCGAAGAAATTTGGCCGGATTATCCCACCAAGGAAGACTTCTTCTTCAATGAAGATGAATATTAAAAATTTGAATCCCGATCTCAGTATCGGGATTTTTTTTGCCCATTTGAGACATATTATTTTTAAATTGTCGCACTTATGTTCAAACTCTATTTATCGATAGCATTTTCTTGGGTTTTATCGATCTCTTTTGGGCAACTCTCAGCTGGCGAATTAGAACAAATCCAATCCTTTAAAAAAGTTGTAAACTCAAACAAACATGACACCTTGAAATTGACAGCTCTGAAAGAGTGGGATTTGTTAGTTTATGTGTCTGACCCTGAATTAGATTTCATTTTGAATGAAAGAATGGATTCTATTTGTGTGAAAAATTTGAAATCTGATAAGCTCACATCCAAAGAAAAGGAGTCTTATTTAAGATATCGTGGTTTTGCGCAAAATAGCATGGGGGTGATTTTATATTATGAAGGTAATTACAAGGCTTCTATTAGCCATTATGATATTTGCCTTAAAATTTATGATGAAATAGATTTTGATGAAGGCCGATCAATGGTTTATAATAATTTAGGGAACATCTATAGTGACCTGGGAGACTTTGATAATGCTTTGTCTTCTTATAAAAAAGCATATAATTTGAACTTAAACAGTGGAGAGATAGCTTCCAATTCTGATTGCTTAAATAATATTGGTACCGTATTCTTTGACCTTGGTAAACTTGATTCTTCAAAGTTTTATTTTGAAGAGGCCATGAAATTATACGAGATCAACGGAGATTCTTCGGGAATCGCAACATGTATGGGGAATATTGGATCCAATTATCAAAAGATGGGTGAATATGCCTTGGCCGAAGAGTATTTTAAGGAGAGTCTAAAGATTAATCACATTATTGGTAGAGTGCATGGCTTGGCTTCGGATTATCACTCTTTAGCACAACTTTATTTTGATACGGGTCTATATTCAAAGAGTGAGCAGTACGCCCTCACATCTCTCGAGTATTCAGAAGAATCTGAAGGTTTGGTAAATTATAAAGAGGGATTGAGACTCCTTTATCGCCTAAATAAGAAAAAAACAAATTTTGAAGATGCCCTTTCTTATTTGGAGCAGTTCCATATTGCTAATGATTCACTGACTAGCGTTGAAAATGAGCGTGCAGTAATGCAGCAAAATTATGAATATGAATATGACAAGAAAGTTTTAAAGGATAGCTTGGCAAATGTTGAGAAAACGAAATTACAAGATGCAGAGTTGGCTACTGAGAAGTCTGAAAACAAAAGACAAAAACAATTAACTTACTTCTTGTACATTGGTATTGCCATAATTTCAGTCTTCGCTGTTTTTATCTTCAATAGATTTCGGTCAGGTAAGAGACAAAATACTTTGATTGAAAAACAAAAAATCCAAGTCGATACCGCATTTCAAGAGTTAGAGTTGAAGAATCGAGAAATCACAGATTCAATTTTATACGCTAAGAGAATTCAATCGGCTATTTTACCGCCCAATAAATTGATTAAGGAGTGTTTGCCGGAATCATTTGTTCTCTATAAACCTAAAGACATAGTCGCTGGGGATTTTTATTGGATTGAAAAAAGTGAGAACCGAGTCTTTTTCGCAGCTGCTGACTGCACTGGTCATGGAGTTCCGGGAGCAATGGTGTCAGTAGTGTGTAATAATGGTCTGAATCGCGCTGTAAGAGAATACAAAATCCGTGAACCAGGCAAGATTTTGGATAAAGCTAGAGAGATTGTAATTCAAGAATTTGAAAAAAGTGAAGAAGAAGTTAAAGATGGAATGGATATCGCGCTTTGTAGTCTTGAGGGGCTTACTTTAAAATATTCAGGAGCGAACAATCCTTTATGGGTCTTTAAAAAGAAGGATTCAGAGTTTTTAGAAATAAAGGCGGACAAACAACCTATTGGTAAGTTTGGGGCTGAGTATCCTTTCAATACTCATGAAATTCAGCTTGAGAAAGGTGATATGATCTATGTTTTTTCAGATGGATATGCAGATCAATTTGGAGGCGAAAGAGGTAAAAAGATGAAGTCCAAAAACTTTAAAGTTGTTTTGGCAAATATCAATCAACTCTCAATTGAAACTCAAAAGGAGCGATTAGATCAGCACTTCAAAAATTGGCAGGGTTCCTTAGAACAGTTGGATGATGTCTGCATAATTGGAATTCGCGTCTAGTAGGAAACTGAAGAGATTAGTCTACAATCAATTTGAAATGACCAATTTCATCTTGATATTCTAATTGAATCAAGTAAAAACCTGTTGGCACTTCTTCAATGTTAATCTGATTCCCGAATGAATAGTTCTGTTGAGTAAAGATTAAAGATCCACTCAAGTCAATCAAATTGAAATGAACTGGCTCATTTGAATTTCCTTCTAAGGTCACGATTCCTTTTGAAGGATTAGGGTAGATAGAAATTTCAATTGAAAGCTCTTCAACAGATAAACAACTAACGCAAGTAGTATCGATTAGAACACAACCATTATCATCTATCACAGTTCCCTCATAACATCCATCAGACAAACCGCCCCATACTGTGTTTCCTGTGGTATTATTATTGCTCAAGTCGGTCCAGATGTAAGTATAATCAGGGGTTCCTCCAGTCCCCGCCATATAGACGATACCATTGGTCCCTCCAGTGCAAGCCTCAAATCCAAATTCTGAAAATACCAACTCATCCGGCTCAATTACATAAAACCCCCAAACATTAGAGCATCCATTCTCATCATTAACTGTCAGGTTGTATGTGCCAGCAAACAATCCGCCAGTGCTATCTTGACCAATCCCATTCGTTCCGTTTGGGTTAGGCGACCAAAAATAAGAAGCCATTGTAGGGTCGCCGGTTGCGTTATACAAGCTGTCAATCACAACCGATCCAGAATCAACTTCAAAACATAAGAGGTCATTTACATGAAAATCAATATTCATTTCTTCCGGTTGATCAATGAATATTGAATCTTCTATAATACAGCCCATATTATCTATAACTGAAATGTAGTACCATCCACTTGTGAGATTGTTTGAAATATTTACAACATTAATTTGATTGCCTAATGCATCAGTAATCGTGTATACATCTCCTCCATTTCCTCCAGTTGTCAGAACGGTCAAAGAGCCATCTGAAAATTGAAAGCATGTTGGTTCATTAGACGTTATCGTCATGTCATAGCCAGTGCACTGGGCGAATCCAACTTGAATTGTAAAGAATGTTAGAATGATAAGAAATAGCTTTTTCATAATAGGGTTTTTATAAGGACGTTTTTGCAGCTTGATAAGTTGCAATATTCATCTCAAAGTCTGTATCTTAGCAATATTGTTAGATAGTTTATTTAAAGTGATTTACGCGTTTAAGTTTAAGCCATGAAGAATATCATTTTTATCACAGCATTGCTGATTGGAACTGCTGCCTTTTCTCAAGAAGATCTCCAAATCGAAAAAACTAATCAAAAGAAATTGAATGGGTTTATTCGAGGAATCATAGTGCCAAATCCAGTAACATTAGTATTTATTCAAATTGAAGGAGGCCTGGAATTCAATCACAATAATTGGCAACACACGGTTTTAGCGAAGGCATCTACCTCCATTTTTTACGGTGGCTACTCACTTTATCTTCAATCAGAAAGAGTTTTTGGTTCGAAAGTTTATGAGAACGGAAATAATCAAAATTTTTCAATTCCATTCTGGCTCGGAAGTAGAAACCTCTTCCCAATGATGACAGAAGGGGAAGAAGGCCAGTATGGTCGCTCCTGGTATCAAATAGGTTCCGGACTTAATTATGAATTCAATCTCAAGAATAAACTGTCCATTTACGGAGAAATAGGCTGTGGATATGGTCCAAAATATGACGAAGCCGGAGATTTCAGATTTAAGGATTACGACTTTGTTGGTTTTAGAGCTCTTCCTATGATAGATCTTGGGGTCAAATATTCTTTCTAAACCAAATCTGTCAGTACTGAATCATTTTGCCTGACAAATCCTGCCTCAAAGTCTCTCTATTAGCGACATCCTGTCGGTAAAAATTGAATGGTATAATTTATGACTAAAAAATGTTCTGAATAAGGGATATACTTCATTTAAAGACCCTATTTTTACAAATTCAATTTATTGAGATAAAATGCTGAAGATATTTAAGAAATTAGTAGGATCAAAGGAAAAAAAGGATGACAAAATTTATCAACCATATGTTGATAGAATTAAAGCTGTTGAACCTTCTATCCAACCACTTACGAATGATGAACTCAGAGCTAAAACTACTGAGTTTAAAAATAAAATTAAAGAAGGTACTCAATCCTTAGAAGATGAAATCTTGGCTTTTCAAAAGCAAATTGATGATAATCCCTCAATGGATTTTCAAGAAAAGGATGTCATTTATTCTAAAATTGATAAGCTTAAAACAGCAGTTGATGAGCAATTAGAGGTTATTCTTGAGCAACTTTTACCTGCTGCTTTTTCAGTAGTAAAGGAGACAGCAAGAAGATTCGCTGAAGGAGATACCGTGGTTGTTACTGCCTCTGATTATGATAGAGAGTTATCAGACGCGAATAAAGATTTCGTTTCTGTAGATGGTGATACTGCAACTTGGGAAACTAAGTGGAGTGCTTTCGGAACTGAAGTTGAATGGAATATGATTCATTATGATGTTCAACTTTATGGTGGAACTGTTCTTCATAAAGGAAACATTGCAGAGATGCAAACGGGTGAAGGAAAAACATTAGTTGCGACATTACCAGTTTACTTAAATGCATTAGCAGGTAAAGGTGTTCACTTAGTAACAGTGAATGATTACCTGGCGAAACGTGATAGTGAGTGGATGGGACCGCTTTACCAATTCCATGGTTTAACTGTTGATTGTATTGACAAGCACAAGCCTAACTCAACAGAGAGATTTGCAGCATATAGAGCAGATATTACATTTGGAACTAATAATGAATTCGGATTCGATTATTTGAGAGATAATATGTCCTCAGATCCTGATCAAATTGTACAACACAAACACCACTTTGCAATTATTGATGAGGTAGATTCAGTTTTAATTGATGATGCGAGAACTCCGCTAATTATTTCTGGTCCAACGGCAGGTGGAGATATTCATGAATTCAATGAGTTGAAACCAAAAATTGAAACGGTTGTTGGTGCTCAAAGAAAATTGGTGAATGAGTTAATCATTGAAGCCAAAAAGAAATTGGCGGGTATGGATACTGGCGACATTACCAAGGAACAACTGAAAGAAGGTTCAGATGCTTTGTTGAGATGTCATAGAGCATTACCGAAAAATAAAGCATTAATTAAGTTCTTATCCGGATCAGGTATAAAGGCACAGCTTCAAAAAACTGAGAACTACTATCTACAAGATAGAGAAAGAGAAATGCCGAAGATTGATAAGGAATTGTATTTCGTGATTAACGAAAAACATAACCAAATTGATTTGACTGAAAAAGGAATTGACCTTTTAAGTAGTGGTGAAAATTCTGATTATTATATCATGCCTGATGTTGCTTCTCAGATGAATGAGATTGAAAAATCAGGAGTTGATAGAAAAGAACAGTTGGCTAAGAAAGAAGTTTTGGTTGCCGACTATAAAATTAAGTCAGAAAGAATTCATTCAATGAATCAGCTTTTGAAAGCATATTCACTTTTTGAGAAAGAAGTTGAATATGTGATCATGGACGGTAAAATTAAGATTGTTGACGAGCAAACTGGTCGTATAATGGACGGAAGACGTTATTCAGACGGACTTCATCAGGCGATTGAGGCAAAGGAAAATGTGAAGGTAGAAGCTGCGACACAAACGTATGCTACGGTTACTCTTCAAAACTTCTTTAGAATGTATCACAAACTGTCAGGGATGACAGGAACGGCTGAGACTGAAGCTCAAGAGATGTGGGATATTTACAAATTAGATGTTGTGGTGATTCCCACAAATCGTGAAATTGTAAGAGCAGATGAACAGGATTTTGTCTTCAGAACACAAAGAGAAAAATTCAATGCAGTAATTGAAGAAGTAAATAAATTAGTTGATGCTGGTCGTCCAGTACTTGTTGGAACAACAACAGTTGAAATCTCAGAATTGTTAAGCAAGATGCTTAGAATGAGAGGGATTGATCACAATGTACTGAATGCTAAACAACATCAAAGAGAATCTGAGATTGTTGCTGAAGCAGGTCACGCAAGTAAAGTGACAATAGCAACGAACATGGCGGGTAGGGGTACAGATATTAAATTATCTGATGCCGTGAAAGCATCTGGCGGATTAGCAATAATTGGTACTGAAAGACACGATTCAAGACGTGTTGATAGACAGCTTAGAGGTCGTGCTGGTCGTCAAGGTGATCCGGGATCATCTCAGTTTTTTGTTTCTCTTGAAGATTCATTGATGCGTAAGTTCGGTTCAGATCGTATTGCGAAGATCATGGATAGAATGGGATACAAAGAGGGCGAAGTAATTCAGCACTCTATGATTACAAAATCTATTGAACGCGCTCAAAGAAAAGTTGAGGAGAATGCATTTGGTACTCGTAAGAGATTACTTGAGTATGATGATGTAATGAATGCTCAGCGTAATGGAATCTATAAGAAAAGAAGAAACGCACTATTTGGTGATAGAATTGAATTAGACATTTCAAACATGTTCTATGATGTTGCCGAAGAAATCGTGAATGATCACTATAGCGCAAAAGATTATGACTCTTTTGAATTAGACATTATTCAATACTTGCAAATTGAAGCACCATTGAGCAGAGAAGAATTTGCTGGAGCAAATCCATCTCAATTAATTGATGCAATCTTTGATAAAGCTATGACTGCCTACGAAATGAAGGCAAATGAAATGGCTGGAAAAGTGAATCACTTCATGACAAAAGTGAATCAAGATTCAGAGAAACAATACTCTAATGTAGAATTCCCAGTAACTGACGGCGAAAAAGCGATCAGATGTATCTTAGATATTGAAGAGACTAATAAGCAGCAAGGGAAGAACATGAAAGTTCAGATTGAGAAAGTGATTACTCTCGGATTCATTGACAATGAATGGAAAGAGCATTTACGTCAAATGGATGACTTGAGAACTGCTGTACAGCACGCTTCTATTGAGCAAAAAGATCCTTTAGTAATTTACAAAACTGAATCTTACAACTTGTTTACAGGGATGTTAGGGAAAATGAGTAAAGATGTTGTCGGATTCTTAGCTAAGGCAAATCTCCCTCAACAAACTAAAACTAGGCAAGTTCAAGATTCTCAATTTGAATCAAACAAAGGTGCTTTCGGAAATTCATCTGCTAACAAGCAACAACCTGAACAATTTTCAGGAAGTGAAGGTTATGCAGAAGCTATGCAGAATTCAGGAAACCAGCAGCAAAGGCAAGCTCCACCTAAGCGTAAACCAATTGTCGTTCAACCTAAAATTGGAAGAAACGATAAGGTTGAGATTAGAAATATGCAAACTGGTGAGACGAAATCTGTTAAGTTTAAATCGGCAGAGCCATTATTGAAATCTGGTGTTTGGATGTTAGTTAAGCAGGAAGCTTAAATGAATCATGAGCTTAATTCACTGTTAAAGGAGATTAGGCAATGCATTATTTGCAAAGATTATCTTGAACCAAATCCTGTTCTCAGTGTTTCGGGGAAAAGTAGAATTTTAATTGTTGGCCAGGCGCCAGGAACTAAAGTTCATGCTTCTGGCATTCCTTGGGATGATCAGTCAGGTAAAAATTTAAGATCTTGGCTTGGAGTTAGTAGTGAACAGTTCTATGACCCTGATTTATTCGGAATAGTACCTATGGGTTTCTGTTACCCAGGAAAGGGTAGGAGTGGAGATTTACCTCCAAGAAAAGAATGTGAACAATGGCATCAACCTCTTCTTGAAAAGCTGCCCAATCTTAAGTTCACCATTCTAATCGGAGCTTATGCGCAAGCTTACTATCTAGATGATCCAAAAATGAACTTGACAGAAAACGTGAAGAATTTTGAAGAGTATCTTCCAAACAACTTTGTGATTCCGCATCCTTCACCTAGAAACAGGTTTTGGTTGGCTAAAAATCCTTGGTTTGAAGATAGCCTGCTTCCTATCCTCAAGTTGAAGGTTCAAGAAATCTTAAAAATTTAAAATGAGGTTTAACTATAAATACGGATTAGTTTTCGGAGTCATCCTTATAGTAGAGGTTCTGATAGGATTATTTGTGAGAGACAGTTTCATCAGACCTTTTGTGGGAGACTTATTGGTTGTGGTTTTGATCTACACCTTTTTAATGATGTTCTTCAGTTGGAATCCAATTAAAACAGCAATCGGGGTCTTCATTTTTGCTTGCGGTATTGAGGTCACACAGTACTTTCAATTGAATAAAGTACTAGGTTTAGAAAGTAATAGCGTGGCGGATGTGGCTCTTGGAAGTACATTTGATCCACTCGATTTGCTTGCTTATGCTTTCGGAACGCTACTAATTATTTTAGTTGAAAAACGAAAATCTATTGCTTAAGTAGCCAATTTAAGGCTTCATCTTCATCTGAGAAGACTTTGAACTTGACTGGTGTTTTGTAGAAAGTCTTCATGAAATTAACTATGATTTTATGTGCTAATGACTCTACCACATAAGCTTGGGCATTCACTATGCTTCTTCTTTCCTCTGAATTGGAATAATCT